>DATDKT010000089.1:0-6153 GCA_036519775.1 Rubrobacteraceae bacterium | reverse complement strand
TCTCGGCAGCTCGGTGAATAGAGGCAACCCGTCTCTACCTCTCTAGGCGCAGGTCTTACTTATGCTTTGTCGGTTTCTCCTCCAACTAAAGTCCTACAAGTAATTAGACCCTTTGGTGGATGCGCAACCTCTCTATTACTGCCACTCTCTAAGTGCGAGGAGGCGATCCGCCGGGGATCGCCCGAGATATAGGAGGAAAGAAAGATGAGAAAGACCATGTTGTTGGCGGCGATGTTATCGCTCACGGTGATGATGTTTGCCGCCTCCCCCGCCATGGCGCAGGACTGGAATGACGGCTGGTGGAATGATGGCTGGTGGAATGACGGCTTCGACTTCGACGGTGGCTTGAACCAGGACGTCGAGCAGGAGGCCGAGAGCGGGGACATAGACCAGGACTTCGACATCTCCGGCTCGGGTGACAACGCAAACCAGACCGCCTCGACCCAGGGGGTGGCCAATACTGGAAATACCCAGAACGCCATAGACGTCATCCAGGTTGGAGGGGATGTCGACGACTTTGAGTTTGACGATGTCGGGTCCTCAATCGAGCTGAGCCCCTCGTCCACGACCGACAGCGTCAACCGGGTCGACCAGGCCGCTTCCGCCGCCGACTAAAGATGAAGCCTGCTCTAAGCGCGGGTTAGAGAAAGGGTCGGGGCGTACCGGTAGCCTCGTCCCTTCTTCATGCCCTTCGGTTTCCGAGAACAACCCTTCTCGGCTAACCTAGTGAATAAGCCCGGAACGTAGGTACACAAACGAAAAGGAAGGAGGCCGGGATGCAGAAAGCCGCTTCGGAAGAAATCGAGCGCTTGAAGCGCAAATGGGAGAGGGAGGCACCCACCTACGACTGGCGCATGAGTTTCTTCGAGAAGGTGCTGTTCGGAGACGGTCGGGAATGGGTGTGCTCGCAAGCTCACGGTGAGGTACTGGAGGTGGCCGTGGGAACAGGACGCAACTTTCCCTTCTACCCGGAAGGGGTGCGGCTCACCGGCATAGACCTGAGCCCCGCCATGCTTGAGATTGCCCGGAAGAAGGCCGACGAGCTCGGCCTAGACGCAGATCTCAGGGAAGTCGACGCCCAAGAGCTACCGTTTCCGGACGCTTCTTTTGACGCAGTGGTTTGCACACTCTCCCTGTGCACCATACCCGACGACCGCAGGGCCGTCGCGGGGATGAAGCGCGTACTCCGCCCGAGAGGAAGGCTCCTACTCTTGGACCACATAAGGTCTTCTTCTAAGGTGTGGTTGGCTGTGCAACGGGTGCTGGAACCGCTCTCATGGAAGTCCTCATGCGACCATCTGCTGCGCCGGCCGCTGGAGCACGTTGTGGCCGAGGGCTTCGAGATCGAGCAGAGGGAGCGCTACAAGGCTGGCATTGTCGAGCGCCTCTCGGCCCGTAGGCCAGGGTAGTGTGCGAGCGGATGTGCGTGCAGGCGGTCGAGTAGGCCCCGGCACTCCGCCGCTTTGAGTTTCCGAGAACTAAATTTCTCGGCGATTCGGTGAATGGTGTCAGGACTTCCGGCGCTGGCGCTCCCGGTGCCTCTGCGATGTAACCCTGCTACCGCATAGGCTGGGTTTCTTGGGGTCTTCCGGGTGGGGGCAATACACCCGCGTGCTATTCGGCCCGGTGCGGAACAGTCTTCCGCATCCCGGCGCCTCACACCTTCGATAAGTGGTGTCTCCGGTCTTGTCGAGGTAAACCATAAGATAGAGCGCCGACAACGGGTCGCGGCACCACCAGCCTTGCTCTAACGCTCTCGCAGGCTGTGCGGGACGACCTGATCCCTCGCAACGTAGCAGTTGGCGAGCGTCCGCGCAGCAGCCGCAACCGGCAAGAGGCAAAAGCCCTCTCCCCGCTCAAGTCAAGGCACTGCTCATGGCCGCCCGCGGTACTCGCAACGAAGCCCTCTACGTCGTGGCCGTCCATACAGGGCTCCGGCAGGGCGAGTTGCTGGGACTCAAGTGGACCGACATTGACCTGGACGCGGGCAAGCTCTCTGTGCGCCGCTCCCTCAAGGTGACCGAGGACGGCCTAGGCTTCGGTCCTCCGAAGAACAGTGCCAGCCGCCGCTCCATACCCCTTAACAAAACCGCCGTGGCCGCCTTGCGGGCTCACAAGCTGCGTCAGAACGAAGAACGGCTGCGGTTCCCCGCGTGGCGGAACATTTGACCTCGTCTTCCCCAACCGCATTGGCAAGCCGACCGACCACAACAACCTCTACTATCGGGAGTACAAGCCGCTCCTCGAACGCGCTGGGCTCGCGGGCGGGGGCTTCACCTTCCACACGCTGCGGCACACCTTCGCAACAGTCCTGTTCATGAGAAGCGAGCACCCGAAGGTGGTTCAGTCGCTCCTCGGACACTCTTCCATCACACAGACGATGGATACGTACTCACACCTCATGGACGGAATAGGTGGCGACGCCGTGGACAGTCTGGACGAAGCCTTTGGTTAGACTGTCTGTTGGCTACCCCCAGCCAGCAGTCGGGTCGACCCTAGCCTAAAGCTCCTTGGAAGCGAAGCATCGCGAACTGCGAAAACGTCAACGCTAGGTGCCGTAGAAGGCGTGCCTGATCGCTACGTGCCATGTACGGGTGCCCGCCCGTATTGCTAAGGAGCCCGTAAACCGATGCTATGGTTTCTTTTTCCTTAGTCTCTATCACAGCTGCTTCTTCAAGGTAGTTGCGAACCCGGAACGGTTTTTCGTAGATCGAATCAGCTAACGGTCGGCCCGCAACTCGGGAACTATGAGCAGTCGCAACCTCTCGTAGCACGGATTCAAGAAATTTACGAGAGTTGGAAATGGAATCGTCCCAACGCTCCTCCAAGTAATGTTCTTCGGAGAGCTTTAGGTGGTGACAGGTAGTCTCCTTGTCTGCCAACGAAAGCGTGGTGTAAAGGCGTTCGATAACACCGCTTTCCTCTTCCACGTCCAGCACGTCGCTCTCTGGTGCCAGAAGGTAAGAGTCCCGATACTCGTACCCGTCCAGTTCCAACCTCCCACGGAGTACCGTAACCTCTCGAGCAATCTGTTCTTTTTCCCGCTGATCCGCTTCTTGCTGCCAATAGCTCAGGATGTCACCCGCCAGGTCTTCTAAGTAACGTTGTCCTACCTTCTGACGCTCCTCCCAATCCATATTTGGGGTTGCATTGGCCAAGGTTTCACCCGTATGCAGCTTCATCACCAGGTCTTTAACGGCGCGGTTTTTTAAGGAGTAGTCGTGCGAATGTACAGACTGCGCCGCGTTGCAAAACCAGGGCTGGTAACCGCGGTCGAAAAGGAAGTCGTAGAGTTCGTTACGATAAACATAGTAGTGGTACGTGACAGAGGTGTAGTCACGTCCTCGCTCCCGTTTTGTATAACCAAACTTTTTCTCGTAGACGTCGGCTACAGCTGACGCGGTTCTTCTGCTAATCACCTATAACGCTACCTATCTTTCGAGCCTCTCAAATACTCGGCGGTGGCAAAACATTTGTCACCCATCAGCGAGATCAGCTTTGAGCGTGCTTGCTCAATGGCCGGTCCCCGGCCTCTGCCTGAACGATTGCCAGGACGCCTTCGCCAGCGCGTTCCCGCTCCTACCTCGCTTAGAAGTCCTACGGCTGCCCCGCCGTTTTCCCCGCAGTGGTGTCACAGTGGTGTCAGTAAAGCCGGGTCTTAGGGTCGGGCTTCGCGTTTCTCCTGCAAACAGAAGGGTGACCGACGGGGCTCGAACCCGCGACCTTCGGGACCACAACCCGATGCTCTGCCAACTGAGCTACGGTCACCAGGCGACCCTAAAATTCTACCAGTAAGCACCGGGCGTGCAATCTTAGTTTCCGGCACACGATGCCTTCCGAACGGAGACTTTGCTACCTGGGAGCCACGTACGCCCCGTAGATTTACGGTACGACTTCTGATCGGTCGGGGAAGCGGCAGGAAGGAGAAACGCATGGGCAAGCGAGAGCGTTACGAGCCGGGGACCTTTTGCTGGGTGGATCTTGTGACGACCGATCCGCCTAGCGCCAAGACCTTCTACGGTGAACTGTTCGGCTGGGAGGCGGAGGACATGCCAGCCGGGGAGGCGGGCACCTATACAATGCTGCGCCTCGGCGGAGACGAGGTCTGTGGACTCTACGAGATGGAGTCCGAGCGGCGCGAGCGGGGCATCCCGCCTCACTTGTTCTCCTACGTTAGCGTTGAGGACGCCAACGCAACCGCCTCCAAGGCACGCGAGCTGGGCAGCACGGTGTTTGGCGAGGCCTTCGACATTGATGGCGACGGCCGGATGGTAGTCGTTCTGGACTCAACGAGCGCCGTGCTCGGGGCTTGGCAACCCCGAGCGCACATCGGCGCGCGCCGGGTAAACGATCCCGGCTGCTTTACCTGGAACGAACTTCAGAGCCGCGACGCCGAGACGGCGGCTGACTTCTACGCTGGGCTCTTCGACAGGGAGCCGGAGCCCCAGGAGGAGGACGGGAGGCTGGACTACGTGAGTATCAAGAACGCCGGTTTAGCGAACGGCGGTATCATGCCGATGACGGAGCAGCACGGTGACTCACCGCCTTACTGGCTCGTCTACTTCACGATCCCCTCGTGCAACGGTACAGGAGCTAGGTGGCGAAGCGTTGGCCGGGCCGCTTGATATCGGGGCTGGCCGGATCGTGGTCGTTAAGGATCCCCAGGGCGCGGCATTCGCGCTCTTTGAGGGCGAGACGGACGACTGAGGGAGACCGGGTGCTCGCTCACTTCACGAGCGACGACGTTACGAACGCCAAGCGGCCTGTTGGCCGCGTTTCCAAAGACCCCGCCATCGGAGCGTCTACGGTGACGGAACCTACGCTTCCCCCAGCGGTGCCTTTTTCCCCCACTCTCTACTCGTCGGGGTCTTTCCTTACCGTACCGCCGGTTGGGGCACGTAGGGCCGGGGCCAGGCCCTCGGTCGAGCCCGGTAGGAGCAGTAGTGCTCGCAGCGTAGTGCTTATCTCCCTGCCGGCGCGTCCTTACGGCTCGAGAGTATGCGTAGCATGCGCCCGTCGGCGTCGAGCAGCCCACCCAGCCTCTGCAACTTCTCGTCTACCGCTTCTGGGACGCCGCTCCCACCCACCCTCACGGTCTGCTCACCGAGCTCGCTCATGAGCCGCCCCACAGCCTCTGCGTCGAGATGTTCGGCGGCGAGCAGCGCCTCGAGCTCGCCGAGGTTCTTCGCGATGGAGGTGAGATCCAGGTCTCCTGTATCCTCGAGCCTGCTCCGCCAGCCCCTCACCTCCTCGATCGCTCGGTCCATCGAGGCCCGGTAGACGCGGCCCCGAAAAGTCTCGAGGGTGGTTTCCAGATGTTCGGGGGTAATGTAGGTCTCCGGCACTGCTCTTTCTGTCTCCCTCTCGATCGTCTCTACGATCTGCCAGGTCTCCGACCTACCCGCACCACAGGCTCCGCAAACGGCCCGCTATCCCGCATCACACATGCTACGTAGGATGCCCCTGGGGTGCCCCCGGGCAAGCCGAGCATCTGGCACGCGAGCTGGCGAGGATCGTGGCGGCTGGCGCAGGGCGAGCGGGTTCGGACGAGAAGCGCTCCTGGGCATCCTAGCGTTTCGGCAACTCTTCTCGCCAGCGAGTGCTCGGTACCCGAGGCCACCACTATCCACCTCAACATAATCTTCGCCCTCGCCGACGATCTGAACCTCGCCACCGCCCGGCAGCTACTCGCTCTTGGCCCTGTGTTGACAGAAAAAGGCGCCTCCTTCGAGAACGCCTTCGTTGACTACTCTACCCGGTGTGTTGCCCCCAAGGCCACCATCCTCACCAGCCTCTACAGTCACAACTGTGGCGTAAGGGGCAACGTGTTCGCCGAAGGTGGCTTCGAGAAAGTCCGCAATGAGGGGAACGAGAAGAACACGATCGCCGTACACCCGTAAGAGAGCGGCTACCAGACCGCCTGTTCGGCAAGTAACTCAACGAGCACCCGGGAGACGGTCCGACTCACCTCTACTCACCGGCTGCCTTACTCGGAGACGGCGCCGCCCCCAGGTGGGGACGGCGCCGCCGTCGCCTTAAGCCTACGGCAGCAGCGCCTGGTCGGCTGGTATCTGCTGCTCGACCGGTATCTGCTGCTCGACCGGTATCTGCTGCTCGACCGGTATCTGCTGCTCGACCGGTATCTGCTGCTCG
>DATDKT010000088.1:0-4203 GCA_036519775.1 Rubrobacteraceae bacterium | reverse complement strand
GATGCAGAAGCTCTCCGCCTGGGGCGCCATCCTGATCATCCCGACGCTCATCGCGGGCATCTTCGGGATGAACTTCGAGGGAAGAGGCCCGTGGGAGCAGTTCAAGCAAGCCGGCTATGGGTTCGAGATCTCGGTCGCGCTGATGGCTTTGATCTGCGTTGCGCTCTACGTCTTCTTTAAACGCCGCGACTGGCTGTAGCGCCCGAGAAGGGCTATCCGGAAGGAGAAAGGTGCGGAGGCGACAGAGAAGTTCAAACGGAGGCTTCGAGAGGCCTTCGACGGGGTGCGTCTCGCACGCTAGAGCATGAGTACGAGAAGAACCCTCTATGCCACGCTCTCTACGCAGCTCGGTTCGTCGTTCGAGGGGTTGTTGACCCTCCGGCCTACCGGGTAGGCCTCCATGTCCTCGGTGGGATACGGTCCCAAGACGGACAGGAGTTGCTCCGCTTCTCGAACGGCGGGATCGAGCCAGAGATCGTAGGTCTCGGGAGGTAGGATGACCGGCATCCTGTGGTGTACCTCGCCTACGAGATCGTTGGCGTCCGTGGTCAGGATCGTGCAGGAGCGGATCTCGCCTTCCTCATCCCCTTTCCAACTCTCCCAGAGCCCGGCAAAGGCGAAGAGCCGTCCATCCCTCATCTTTAAGTGATACGGTTGCTTACCGCCGTACGTCTTCTGCCACTCGTAGAAGCCGTCCGCCAGTATCAGGCAGCGGCGTTCTTTGAAGGCTTTGCGGAAGGAGGGCTTCTCGGCGGCCGTCTCCGAGCGTGCGTTTATCATGCGGGAGCCGATACTGGAGTCGTCGGCCCAGGCAGGGATCAAACCCCACCGCAGCAGCTCCAGTCGGCGTTCCCCTCCACCGCCCGCCACGATGGCGGCCACTTCCTGGCTCGGCGCCACGTTGTAGCTCGGTGGCAGGTCCGGCAAAGGCCCGGAGATATCGAACTCTCCGGCCAGCTTCTCGACCGGCGTAGAAAGCGTGTACCTGCCGCACATACCAAAACCTCCCGCGACCGCTCACGTTACGAGACCTCTTTAAGGAATTGTACGCAGCGGATCAGCCCCTCTCACCCCCGAGGTTCCCGCCCGGAGAAAGAGTCTTTCCGGCAGCGGAGCGAGACGCAAAAGGAGCGACGGTGTAAAAAGAGGACGAAGATGCGACGGTGTCTGCAATCTATCAGGTCGAACGAGGAGCGAAGGCGGATCAGAGAATGCCGGTAAGGCGCGAGGCACTCAACGTATTCGGGGCTTTGCTCGTCTGCGCACTTCTCCTCGGGGCGCTCCTTACGGGCTGCGGCGGCCCCGGGGAGGAAGGATCCGGCAACGGTCCGGACGCTGTCGCACGATCGGCCGAGAGGATCGCGGAGCCTTCGCCGGGGGTTGCCCAAGCTGCGGCGGCCAGGGTCGACGAAGCCTCTATACGCGAGAGACTGGACCACCTGACGGGCGCCTCCCCCGCCCCGCTCGCGGGTGGGGAGGAGGTGATCTCCGAACGTGGAAGCGAGAGCGGGAGACGGGCAACCGCCGAGTACATGAAAGAATCCTTCGAGGCGATGGGTATCCCCGCGCGTATCCTCGAGTTCGACCTGGACGACGGGCGCGGGTTTAACGTGGAGGCTACTTTAGAGGGAGCCGGGGGCGGGAAGCACCTGTGGGTGAGCGCGCACCTCGACTCTGTCTACAACGCCGGGGCTAGCGACGACGCGAGCGGCCTGGTCTCGATCCTGGAGACCGCGAATGCGCTACGGCGACTCGACCTGGAGCACACCATTCACTTCGTGGCCTACGACCTCGAAGAGATCGGCCTGTACGGAAGCTCCCGGTACGTGAGGGACGTCGTGAGCAACGTCCGCGAGCGGGAAGGCGAAGGGGCCATAATCGGGGACATCAACAGCGACATGGTCGGATACGACGAAGGCGGGTTCGAAGCGGTGATGGGGTCCTGCAACAAGGCCGGCAACTTAGACGAGGCCGTCCTGAGCGCCCTGGAGGCCATCGACTCGCCAATAAACCTCACCGACGAGTGCCTGGCCCGCTCCGACCACCAAAACTTCTGGGACGCCGGCTACCCCGCGATCATACTGACCGACGGCACGAAGTACGACGACTACCCCTGGTACCATAGGTCGGGAGACACGGTAGACAAGCTGAACATAACCTACCTACGTTCCATGATCCAACTGACCGCGGCAACAGCCGCACTGCTCGCCGCCCCCGAAACGAAAGCTGACAGCTAAAGCAGAAGACGGGCTTTCAACTACACTGCTCAGGCTCCGGCCGCAACCCCTTCTCCCCGCGGGTCGGAGCCGCCCGTAAACCGGACCGGCTCACCTTCGGAGTCGTATTCCACGGTTACGCCATGAGCGTTGCCGAGCCAGTGTTGATCCACCTGTACGTTATGTCCTCTGGCCGATAGTTCGTTGCGGACGGGCTCCGGTAAGGAGCCATCGACCGCGAGCACGTCCGGCTCGACGAAGCTGATACGAGGCTCGGAGATCGCCTGCTGGATGTCCATGTCGAAGTCGATCAGGTTCATAAGCATCTGCGGGGTTGTTTGCAGGATGGTGAAGCCGCCGGGGGTACCTATAGCGATGTAAGGTCTCCCGTCGCTCATGACGAAGATCGGTGAGATCCCCACGAGCCTGTAACGGCCGGGGAAGGCGTCCAGCGGATTACCTTCCGGTTCCCAGGTAGAGTACGCGATGGAGTCGTTGAGCCAGATGCCCGTCCCCGGCGGCATCGTCCTGCTACCGAAGACGTTCCCCAAAGTCTGCGTCGCGCTGACCACGTTTCCCTCCCGGTCCGCCACGACGAAGTGCGTGGTGTGTTCTTGAGTGTTGGAGAGGCTCGTGAACGTGGCGGGCGGTTGATACGATGCCCGTAAGCGATCTACCTGCGCGGCCTCCTCGGCCCAGAATTCTTCCGAGAGCAGCCGGTCCAGGGGTGTCGGGCTTATGTCTGGGTCCCTTGAGTACTCAATACGCTGCGAATACGCCCGCTTCGTGACCTCCGCGTAGCTGTGCAGATACTCGGCGCTGTTGTGCCCCAGAGAGGCCGGGCCGAGCTCGCCCATTACTCCAAGCCGGACGAGGGTGCCCCACGAGGTGGCCGGAGGGGAGGCCGTAACCACCTCGTAGCCCCCGTAGTCCATGCTCGTAGGCTCTCGCCATTCGGCGCGGTTCTCGCGCAGGTCTTCGAGGGTGAGGAAGCCACCGTTCTCGCGCACGGTAGCGTCTATAGCTTCGCCCAGTTCGCCCTCGTAAACGACCCCGGCGCCCCCTTCAGCGATGAGCCTCAGGGACCTCGCCAGGTCCTCCTGAACTAGGGTCTCCCCCGCCCTCAGCGGTACACCGTTGGTCCCGTAGATGTTTCTCGCGTGCTCGGGGAACGCAGGGAACTCCGATGAGATCCAACCGGCCGTGATCTCCCCGATACGAAACCCTCCTTCGGCCAGGCCTATGGCAGGCTCGAAGAGTCGCCGCCACTCCAGCTCACCGTAATCACTGGAGAGGGCCTCCCAGGCGTTCGCGTTGCCCGGCGTGGAGATCGCCTTGGCGCCTCGCCGGTTCTGTACGTAGTTCTGTGTCGGGGGACGAAACGCCTTCGGGTCCAGCGTAGCGGGCATCCTGCTGCTGGCGTGAAGAAAACGTGTTTGTTCTTCGTCGGCGTCGTAGACCATGATCCCCCCGTAGCCGCCGATGCCGCTCATCATTGGCTCGACGACGTTCAGGGCCGCCGCGATGGCAACGGCGGCGTCAAAGGCGTTGCCGCCCTCCGCAAGGATCTCGAGACCTGCCCGTGTTGCCAGCGGGTTTGCAGAGCTGACCATACCGGACGCGCCGACGGCCGGGTTGGTTTGGGTGCTCTGGGTGGGTTCCGGAGCGGAGCTGGCGATGGATGTCGAGGTAGATGATCCGGTAATCTCGCCAGCCGCGTCCTCTACCAAGGAGGTAGCCTCTTCGCCGGCGTTCTCGCGAGAGGCTTTGTCCGGGGAGGCGGACTGCGCGCAGGAGCTCAGCACCACAAAGAGCAACCCCCCGAAGAGCAACAAGGCGCGCTTCCCGACAAGTTTGCTCACCGGACCAACATAGCACAGAAGCGAAGCAAAGAAGAGCCGGGCTGGGCTTTCGTAGGAGGGGGAGATGAAGGGTGATCTCGCCAGCCCGGTCTAGGGATTAATCTACACCGTCCGAGGACGTTTGC
>DATDKT010000087.1:0-11318 GCA_036519775.1 Rubrobacteraceae bacterium | reverse complement strand
GCGCACGGTGTTGATCTCACCTATCTCTGCTCCGCTCCTCAAGAGTGCTCCGTTGAGCTTCTTCAGATCTTCGAGGCCGATATCGGACGCTACGTCTGCTAAAAGCGCTGACGCCCCGCCGGAGACGAGGACCAGCAGGAGGTCCTCCTCCTCCAGACTCTCGAGGAGCTCCTCGGCCTTCTCAGCCGCCCGGATGCTGCCCTCGTCGGGCTCCGGATGCCCAGCGACAACCGTCTCGAAGGGCTCGGGCGGTTCCTCGTGTCCGTCCTTGATCACGCACAGGCCGTCGCTCAAAGCTTCTCCCAAGACCTCCCCAGCGGCCCGGGCCATCGGCCCCGAAGCTTTGCCCACCGCCAGAACTAAGACGCGCTCCGGTTCGAAGGACTCGTCTCCGACCCTCACACACCCACCCTCCGTGCTCAAGAAGCGACGCACGGTCTTGCCAGGCTCCGCCGCTGCGAGCGCGGCGTCCAGAATCTCCTTGAGGTCCCTCTCCATAACTCGGTCCATAAAGCCCGATGCGTCTAGCGGACCCTGGAGGCCTGAGCACCTCCGCCTCCACCGACCTCCTGGAGGGCCTGGTGGTTGCTCAGGAGCAAGAATCCAAAGCCAACCTTAGCCAGAACGTCCAGGATCAGGAACAGGAAAATCTCCCACCCTTGGTCCACTGCCCTAAAACCCTCGGTACCGAGCAAGAACACGATGGGGTATAGGGCCCAGAGCACTATCGTGAGTACCGCTAACGTGTTGAAGATCCCGGCCACGTTCTGGGACTGGGAGCGCGCCGCAGTGAAGAATCGCGTGTAGAGGAGGTACAAAACCCCGACCAACGCCGCCGTGCTGATTATAAAGAACACAACCGTGAAGAAGGCGTTGGTGCTGGAGCCGGCTATGAGCCCGCTCAAGATCATGAACACATCCCTACCGTATCCTGCGTCCCTGGGCGCGCTCCCGGACGTCCTCTACGTCGATCTCGCCATCCAGGAACTTCCCTATAAAGTAGCCGATCACCCCGCCGAGGACGACCAGGGCAGCCGCGCCGAGGCCCAGCCACGTTATTACTAGCAGGACGGCGGCCCCGATCAAAGCTCCCCAATGCTTGTTGGTCCAGGTAACCATTTTCCTCCCTTATCCTTCCTGAGATGCAGTTCCCTGCACCGTGACTTCGACGTCTTTTACGGGGACTTGCTGCTCTTCGAGCACCCTCTGGATGTTGTCCCGGACGCTGGCCGCGAGCTCGGTGAAGTTCTGCGACCTCGAGACCCGGATGTCGCACGCCACGTCGTACCGGCGATTTTTGTCAGAGGCCAGAGAGCAAGAGGGGGAGTCTGCCCCGACCTCCCGGGCCGCGGCCTCCGCGAGCTGACGAACGGCCCCCGCCGTGATGGCTATCTCGCGCCCCGGCGTCTCCTCTATGAGGGCTTTCCTCGTGACTCGCTTCCCGAGGGGTACCTCCCGCAGGAGCAGGAACAGCGCCACGAGCGCCACGAGGATGCCGACGACCGCGGTCATGGTCCGCGCGCTGGCGTCGAAGCTGAAGGCGGCGAGCGCGTCCAGGGAGTCGAGCACCCCCCGATAGGGGACGTACGCGCTTACCTGCTCCGCCGGGAGGATGCGGAAACCGACCAAAAACAAGAGCACCGGAACGGCGATCAACAGCACGGCTACGACCAGCATGATCAGGCGATTGAAAGCGTTCACTTCACCCTCGTCTTCGTCTCGCGCGGATCTGACCCGGCGATCCGTACCTTGAGGTTGCTGACTGGTATTCCCCTCTGACCCAGGTGCTGCTGCACCCGATCCCGGACCTCCGACTGGAGGCCCCGGGTACCCTCCCTCTCCCGGACGCTGGCCGTGACGTCGACCTTCGCCCCCGGCCTTCTCTGGGCCTTGACCTTCACGTTCGACTGGAGCACCTCATGCTCCTGCTCGGTGGCCCTGGTGGCCTCGTCCCTGACGGCGCTCCGGGTGATGTAGGTGCCCCGTTGCATCCGCACCCTCCGGGGGGTCGGAGGCTTGAGCTCGAGGACGAGCAATATTAGGCCCAAAAGCGCCACGGCGATTAGCACGAGCGCGTCCAGGGCGCCTACGCTGCCGTTTTCGATGTTCGTGAGGTAGCCCCTTAGCCCCGCGGAGAGACCGTCGGGTCTCAAGGAGGGCGGCAGGTTTTGCAGGTCGGTGCCTTGCCCGCCAAAGGTGTCGAGAAAAGGGCTTATGGAGGTGAGGAACACGAACACCCCGAGCGCGAAGAGCGCGAAGAGGAGCAAGATGACCACTATCCTGTTAAAGATTCTCATCCCGGACCACCTCTACATCCTCCACCACCACCGTCGTGGCCCGTCCCGGTGCTCCTGGAGCGACCTTCTCGCGGACGCGCTCGGCGAGGGCCGGGATCGGCTCGGGTAGCGGCCAACGGACCACGATATGTACCCTCACCTCGTCGGGACCGACAACCACGCCGGTCACCTTCTCTCCCGCCCCGTAGGTTGCCGCCTCCACGAAGCGCCCGGTCGCCAGCGCATAAACCCCGTCGGTGGCGAGGGCTGCCTCCGAAGCAGCCCTCGCCAGCTGCAGATCTTCGGCCAAAAGAGTTCCGTCTACCTTTCCGATCTTGCCTACCTGACCCTCTGCTCCTGCTCGGCCTGTTGTTGCTGCTCGAGCTCGCGCTGGCGCCGTTCCTGCTCCTGCTGCTGCTCCTGCTCCGGGAAGAACACGTCGTTGACGGCGACGTTGACCTCCGTGACGTTGAGGCCCACGAGGTTCTCCACACGGTTGATGATGTTCTGGCGAACGGCCTGGGCGATCTGGGGGATCGACTTGCCGTACTCGACCGTCAGCGTCACGTCGATCGCGGCCTCGACCTCGCCGACCTCCACGGAGACCCCGCGGGACTGGCTACCGCTGCCGACGCTGCCGCCGGTCACGCTGCTCAAGATCCCACCGATAGCCTGGCTGCTACCGCCGCCCATCCGAACACCATCTACTTCCTGCGCGGCGATACCGGCTATCTTGGAGACGACGCTGTCCTCGATCCTGGTACCGCCTCGCTCCGTCTGGAGCGGGTTGTCCTGCTGCTGGGTCCTCTGTTCGCTCATGCTTCTTTGCTCCCTTCTCTAAAGAGACCTGTTCTGTCTATTTGTCAACGTTCTAAGAGTACCCGTTTCCCTAAGCCCCCTAAGTCGCCCGGCGCGTGACGAGCCGGTACAGGACCAAGAGAATTATGGAGCCCAAGGTTGCGACCAGGATCGAGGGTAAATTGAAGCCTGTCATGTCGGGGCCGCCCAGGCGGCTGACTATGAACCCACCTATCAAAGCCCCCACTATACCGATGACAATAGTCAGAATTATTCCGCCGGGATCTGGCCCCGGCATGGCGATCTTGGCCAGTATCCCGGCGATGAGCCCTACTACGATCCAGGCTAGGATGCTCACGATTCCCTCACCTCCCCTGCCCCCGTGGCTTCCACGCTGGCCAGAAAATATAGCTAAGTCCCGTGCTATGCGCTTCGGGAGGTTCTACCCCCCCATCGGGCACAATAAACGCTTCGGGAGGCCTTACTCGGGCACCAGGAAGGCCAGGGCGAAGAGGAGTGCCACGACGTAGAGCAGGGGGTGGACCTCGCCGGGCTTGCCGCGAGCGAGCTTTATGAGCACGTACGAGATGAACCCGAAGCCGATGCCGTAGGAGATGTTGAAGGTCAGAGGCAGGGTCAGGATGGTGAGAAAGGCGGGGATCGCCTCGTCCGCCTCTTCCCAAGGGATAAAGCGCACCGCCGTCATCATCAGGAAGCCGACTACGATAAGGGCCGGCGCCGTGACGGGGGAGACGAGGATGTCTTGTCCGCCTTCGGGGTTCGGGATCGGGACCGAGCCGCCTACAACCTCGATCAAGGGCGAGAACGGGAGCGCGAGCAGAAAGAGCAGCCCAACGACCACGCTCGTCAGGCCCGTCCGGCCTCCTTCGGCTACACCCGCGCCGCTCTCGATGTAGCTGGTGACGGAGCTCGCGCCCGCGGCACCGCCGCCGACCGCGGCCAGAGAGTCTACGAGGAGAATCCTCCTCAACCCCGGCAGTCTGCCCTCCTCGTCCAAGAGCTTCCCCTCCTGGCCGACCGCTATAACGGTACCCATTGTGTCGAAGAAGTCCGTCATGAAAAGGGCGAAGATTATCGGCACCAGTGAGAGCCGCAAGACGTCCGGCAGCGCCAGGACCCCACCGCCTATCGTAGAGGTGTCGAAGCTGAAGCTGACGACGCCGCCGGGCAGTGGCACGATCCCGAAGATCATGCCGACCAGGCCGGTGACGAGGATGCCGATGATGAGACCGCCCCGAAGGCCGCGGGCGACGAGGGCGAGCGTCAGGGCGAGCCCGAAGGCCGCGAGCAGAACAGGGCCTCGCGTGAACTCCCCGAGCCTCAAGTACGTGACCGGGTCGGGAGCCACGATGCCGGCGTTCTTCAGGCCGATAAAGGCGATAAAAAGCCCGATACCGACGGCGATGGCGAACTTCAGGCCGAGCGGGATGGCGTTCATGACCGCTTCGCGAAGCTTCGTAAGGACGAGGATGGTAACGAGGAGGCCCTCGACGATTACGGCGGCCATCGCCGTTTGCCAGGGGAGTTGTTGGCCCAGGATCAGGGTGAAGGCCACGACCGCGTTGAGGCCCAGGCCCGAAGCAAGGGCGACCGGAAAGTTCGCGACCACGCCCATCGCGATGCTCGCCGCCGCCGCCGCGATGCACGTTGCGAAGAACACGCCCGGCACGGAGAGACCGGTCCCGTCGGTGCCGAGGATAGAGGGGTTGACGAAGATTATGTACGCCATCGTCATAAAGGTCGTGAGCCCCGCTATAACCTCCGTTCGGAGGTTCGTCCCCCGCTCGGAGAACTTAAAGAAACCGCCCAGAACCGGGGCGCTCTCCGCAGACAGCGTTTGAGGTGACGACCGGTAAGCCGGCGGTGTGCCTTGTACCCAGGTGTCACCGTCGTGGTAGTGCCACCCCCCGGTCTCGCGAGACTTGGTCCACCAGTGGCCCTGATCGTCCTGGACCATCAACTGCTCGAGCTGTGCATCGAACTCTTCGGGGCTAAGGGTGCCAGAGTCGTGTTGACGTTTGAGTTCAGCGTAGCGGCGGTCTACTGCATGGAAGTCCATCTCACGCCCAATATAGCTAGTTCGCGACTGGGTGTCTAGAGGTTTACCTTGAGCGTATAGAGGTTGACCTTCATTCGCCTAGAGCCCGAGTATGGGCTTGTTCTTCTTCCAGACAAGCCAGGCGATGGAGAGGACCCAGAGACCGATGATGGCCGAGTAGGCCGGGAAGATCTGACGGTAGTACTCCGGGGTGTCGCCGGTCTCTATGACCGGGGTGGACTCGTCACGGGGCAGGCCGGCCATCTCAAGCCCTTCCTGGGTGGTGTCGTGGAAGATCACGGTCCCAACCGTGGCGAGCTTGCCGCGCCAGACTTGCTCGCCGGTCTCCGTTACGTCTGGTGGCGTCTGGGCGGTCTGTACGAGGAGGTTGTCCCCGGTCTCTTCAAGGCGGAAGTAGTAGTAGGCGGCGCTGTAGCGCGCGGAGACGGCTATCCTCGGCTGGTCGGTCTCCGGGTCCGGGGCGAAGTCTGGGGTGCCCGTGACCTCGACGTAGTCGCCGAGCTCCGTACCCGGCGGTAGCTCGGCATTGTTAAGTTGCTCGACACTCAGAGCGAGCGGCTCGCCTTGGAGGCCGTAGGAGAAGTTGGCCGCGGTGGTCGAGGCGCCGAAGGTGAAGACCATGACCATGAACAGGCGTACCAGGAGCCAGGAGTTGCGCCTGATCCAGGCTCCGAGCCCCGGCTCTTCGTAGTGCTGTTCCGGCCGTAGCTCGTGGTCCGGGAGCTTCTGTTGGTCACGGGTATCCATCGCAGCAATTCTACCTGGCGGCGCGGGGCGGAGTAGGTACGCTTTCACAGCGGTCGCCTCGCGGTGGGTGCAGAATGTGAAAGCTTTTAGCGGCGGGGCGCCAGACAGGCTGGTGCGCCGGAACGCAACAAGGTATGCTGGTGTCCGGCAAAGTACGTCCGGGACGAGCGGGCGACGAGAACCTAGGCAGGGGCGGTGTTTTGGAGAGAGGGCGGGATGTACCGGAGGCTGTTTCCGAGGAGACCATCTCCCCGGAGGACAGGCCCGAGTACACCGTGGTTGGGATATTGGAGGACGGTGCCGCGCTCAACCAGGCGGTGAGGGAGATCCAGGACCTCGGCGTGGGCCGGGACGACCTCACGGTTATTCTCAAGCGCGAAGACCCCGACGAGAACGAGCCGTTCCCGGAGGGAACACTCTACATCGTGGTCCCCGACGATCGCCGGGGGCTCGAGGTGCCGGTGGGTTTCGCCGTAGCTTTTCTGGTTTTGGGGGCTTTCTTTGCCATCGCCGTGCCCTCCATAGGGGTCCCGACGTTCCTGGTCTTTATCTCGCTGGCGGCGATCCTCCTGGCTGGTTCGTTCACGAGGGTTGGGGCCCAGCCGATACTCACAGACATGCAGGCTCCCAGGGAAGAGTCGGGGGCCTGGAACGACCAGTTCGAGATGGGGAAGATCCTGGTCTTCGCCGTGACCTCCGAAAGGCGACTTATAAGACCAATCCGTGAGGTAATACAGGCGAACGGGGTCTCGGAGGCCTCTTACTACATAGTGGACCGACGCCTGGGGCCCCGAGCGGTCGGCCAGGCCGTCATGCACCGGGCGGGTCCGGCGGAGCAGGGAAACCAGATCGCCGGCGCTCAGGACGCCTAGAAGGAGCTTGTTGAGGGATGAGTTTGTTCGCCACTTCGGCAGGGCTTAGTTTCCTGGCCCAGCTAGACCTCTCAAACTTTACGTTCCCCGGGGGCGTCAGGGGCTTCACGGGCTTCACGATGCTCGTTCACATGTTCTGGGCCGAGCTGTTCGTCGGGTTCGCCATAGCCGCCCCCGTCTTGCAGGCTTGGGGGTCACGCACCGGGAGCCCCCGGATGGACCGGCTCGCCCACTCGATGGCGCGCTTCAACGTCCTCACCTTCTCGACCGGCGCCACCTTCGCGGTCCTGTTTATGGTCTTGCTCGTCGGCTTCTACCCGAGGGTCACGACGGCGCTCTTCACGCACTTCTTCTACCTCATTGCTATCGCGATGGCCTCGATGCTCCTCGCGCTGTGGGGGATGTACTCCTACTACTACAAGTGGGACCGTTACAGCGTCCTCAGCAAACGCAGGCACGCGCTCCTGGGGTTCACGATGGGGGCGTTTATCTGGATCTGGATGGTCATCATGACCGGTATCGACACGTACATGACCACGGGCGGCGGGCCTAACGCCGAGTCGGTCACCGAGGGCAACATCGGCTCCTTCGGGGCGGCGATCTCAGGGATCTTCAACCCGATGTTCGTCGAGATGATCCTGCACCGCACCTTCGCCAACCTCTCCTGGCCGGCCTTCGCCCTCGCCGCGTGGTCCGCCTTTATGTACATGCGCTCCAAGACCGAGACCGATAAAGCCTTCCACGACTGGGCGAGCTCGGTGGGGCTGACCTGGGGGGTCGCCTTCCTGATCGTGCAGCCGATCTCGGGTTTCTTGAACGCCTACTCGCTGAGCTACAGCGTGAGCTCTGGCGGATCCTACGAGCGGCTCGTCGGCGAAGGCGGCAGCACCCCCACCTCGAACCTGCTCTACGTCAACCTCGCTATGGTCGTGGGGCTCTTCGTGTTGTCGAACGTGGCGATGTACATAGGGGCCGGGAGGCACCCAGATCTCGCCGGCCGGCGTCCCATACAGTTCTTCGGGCTCGTGGCGGCGGCGGCGGGGTTGGGCGCGCTGTTCGCGAACTTCGATTACGGCACGCCGCTCTTCTGGCTGCGCTACATCGCGATACTGGTCATGCTCCTGGCGACCTTGGGGGCCACTGTGACCTACGTGCGGGGCCGGATGAGCTTCAGGTACGGCAGCCCGGGCGTGGCCTACCGGGTCGTGCTGCTCTCCTTGGGGATCCTGGCGGCGGCGACGGCGTTGAGCATGGGCTTAATGAAGTCCAACTCGAGGGTACCTTACACCGTATATAATCAGCCACAGTTTACGGTGGAGAACGAGCGGCCACCGAGCGGGTTTGGCAGGTAGCTTCGGGGCTTTCTAGAAGGGGCTTATAGAGGTGGCAGAGCTACAAAGAGATCCCATGACTCGGGGGGACTTCCTGGGCTTCGGTATCCTCGGGACCATAGTAGGGGCGATACTGACCATCCCCCCGGCAGCGTTCGTCCTGGGCCCGATCCTCGACGTCGAGGCCCGAGGACAGTCGGACATCCCCGACGAATGGTTAGAGGTTGGTCCGATAAGCGAGATCTCGGAGGAAGAGCCAAAGTACTTCCGGGTGAACTTCCCGGTCGAGCAGGTGTACAGCCAGAAGGAGACGCAGGAGGTCTCCGACCAGGAGTTCGTGGTGGAGAGCGCCATCTGGGCTTCGTGGAAGACCGAGATCCTCCCGGACAAATCGTATGGGCAGAGCCAGCGTCCCTCGTTTTTGGACAACTATAACGGAGAAACGCTAACCGAGGGGCAGGTCCGGGAGGCCCAGGATGCCCTCAACGTACTCTCTAGCTCCTGCGCCCACCTGGGGTGCCCGGTACGCTGGATCGTGAGGGAGGGAGAAGGGGAGTTTCTTTGCCCGTGCCACGGCGGGATCTACACCATCAACGGCGAGTACGTCGCGGGGCCGCCGCCGCGGGACCTCTACCGGTACACCTTTGAGGTCCGCGACGACGGAATTATCTACGCTAAGCACGAGTTCGACGCCGGGGAGGGCATAAACGCTCAAGAACCGTTCGTGGTCTAGTGGAGGGCCGGAGAGAAAGAGGAGATCGGAGAGGCGCATGATAGGCAGGATCAGGTCCCAGGCCTTAGAGGGCAGCAAGTTCGTTACGGATTGGATGGAGCACCGGACCGGGATCGTTTCGATGATGGAGCACTTCCTGTACGAGCCGGTCCCCAAGAGGGGTGCCTGGCTCTACACGTTGGGGAGCGCCACGCTCTTCTGCATCTCGCTGCAGTTCCTTACCGGTATCCTCCTGCTCTTCTACTACGTGCCCACCACCGACCACGCTTGGGACTCGATCAACTATATAATGGAAGAGGCGTACTTCGGAACCCTGATCCGGGGCATTCACTACTGGTCGGCCAACTTTCTGCTGGTGGTGATAGGTCTCCACATGGCGCAGGTGTTCTTCGCGGGCGGCTACAAGGCCCCCAGGGAACTCAACTGGGTGATCGGCGTGGTGCTCTTACTGCTCGTGATCCTGCTGGCGTTCACCGGCTACCTGCTTAGGTGGGACCAGGACGGGTTCTGGGCCTCTGTAGTGGGGATGAAGATCGGCTCCTACTCACCCTTCGTCGGGGCGTCGACGATCCACTTCCTGATGGGGGGGGACGTGATCGGTCCGGCCACGCTCTCGCGCTGGTTCGCGCTACATGTTTGGCTCTTGCCGGCCGCGCTCGCGCCGTTCATCGGAATACACCTCTACCTCTTGCGGCGACACGGGGTCTTCGGGAGCGAGTTCGAGTACTCTGACCGGCTCGCGAAGCTGCACGAGCGGCAGCGCCTGGAGTCGTACGAGAGGTACGAGGGAGACGGGTACGAAGAGGATGGGTTCCGGGAGAACGAGGGCGAGCCCTATACGGGCCGGCGCGACCGGGCCGACAGGGAGGAGTAAAAGCGTTTACCATCGTTAAGGGCGTTCGCTGCTATGATGCGACTGCGGGCTCTTAGGAGAGAGGTGTAGAGATGTACGCGCCAGCAACCGGCCAAGCCAAGCCGCTCGAAGAAGAAGTAATCACCGAGGAAAACGTCTACGAGCGCCCGGACGAGACCATGGCGTTCTTCCCGAAGCAGGTTCTCTACGACCTGTTCGTCTCGACGCTCATCCTTCTAGCCTGCTGTGTGCTCTCGTACGTCTCGCCCGCGCCCTTGACCGAGCCGGCCGACCCGGCGACGATCACGTATATACCCAGGCCCGAGTGGTTCTTCTTCTTCTACGAGCAGATGCTCATGTTCTTCCCGGGGTACGCCCTGATCGGCTTCGGGGCTGTGGTGGTGCCGACGATCTTCGTCGTCTTGCTCTTCGCGCTGCCGTGGCTCGACAGGAGCCCATACTACAGCCCCCTGAAGCGGCCCTTCGCGACCATAATAGGGTTTCTCGTCGTCATCACGATAGTCACGAATATGCTCTTGGCGGTCAGCCGGGTCATCAACTTCCCGGGACAGTAGGGGGGTAGCAGGGTATGCCGATAGGCAATCTCGATGTTCCGGTAATCGGTAAGAACGTCGTCATTGCGGCGCTCGTTCAGTCGCATATCCTCTTCGCCACGTTCATCATAGGGGCGGTCCTCATCGCCGCTACGAGCGAGTACCTGGGGATGGTCACGAAGCAGCCGAGGTACGAGCGCTTCGCCCGCAACCTGGCCCGCTTCGTGGTCCTGCTCTTCGCCTCGGGGGCGGCCCTGGCGATCACGTTCGTTTTGGCCCTGATAACGCTCTTCCCGGTGTTCTTCTCCTACCTGCAGAACATCTTCTTCTGGGTGTTCTTGGTTGAGGCTTTTATGTTCCTGGGCCAGATCATCATCGTCTACGCCTGGTACAACGTCTGGGACAAGCTCGCCTACCGCAAGACGATCCACGTGACGTTCGGTATGATCGCGGGCTTCTTCGGGCTTATGGCGATGACGATGATCGACGCGGTCGCCTCCTACATGCTCACCCCGGCGGAGCATCCGGCGACCGATGTGGCGCGAACGTTCCTGAACCAGACGATGATACCGCTGAACATCCATCGCTTCGTGGGCAACTTCTCGTATGCTGGTTTCCTGATCGCGGGTTGGGGGGCGTGGCGGTACCTGAGGAGCACCCGAGAGGATGATAGGGAGTACTACGACTGGATGGGCCACTGGGGGCTCATCTGGGGCTTCGGGTTCCTTATCCTGCAGCCGGTGATGGGCTATGGGTACCTCAAGAGCATCCGGGAGAGCGCGCCGGAGGCCTTCGAGACGATCATGCTCGGCTCGAAGGCCTGGCTCTTCCTCTTGCTGATGACCTGGATCGCCATCATGACCCTCGCTTCCACAGCCTACTTCGTGCACAAGCTCAGGTTCGCCGTAAAGCCCACTCCCACACTACACAAGCTGGCGGTCGGCGCTCTAGGTTTCGTGGCGCTGTTCGCTGCGCTCAACATCGTCCCGGCCGACGCGAACCTGATACCCCAGATCGGGCTGACCTTCCTCGGCGGCGAGGAGACGAAGATACCGCTCGGGTCTATGTACCCCT
>DATDKT010000086.1:0-8284 GCA_036519775.1 Rubrobacteraceae bacterium | reverse complement strand
TGGCGCCGCCGGCCTTGGCCTCATTGGCCTTGGCGTCAGCCACGACCGCCGGCTCGTCCTGGGCGAGAGCGGGTGAAGCGGCCAGCATGGCCACCGCCAGCATCGCCGCCAGCATCATCAACTTCCTCATCTTGCTTACCTACCTCCTCGTCCTAAAGAGCGTTCGTTCTATATCGTAGGAGGTGGACCCTCAACTTGAGGGCCCGCCTCCTACCAAGAGCTATCGCTCGCTTACTACCTCGTCGTCCCCGATCAGCCGCTAGCCGACGCGGCCTGGTTGACCTCACTCGTGCAGTCGGTCGTGTTCGTGGGGCTGACTGTGATCGTGGAGCCGACCTCCTCGAACTCGAAGTCGTCCGCCTCAGAGGCATACTGGATGATAGGGAGCAAGTTCTGGGTGTTACCGGTGTTGCCGGTACCCTGGATGCCAACGCACTGGTTGGAGTTGTCGCCGGAGCTAGAGACCTCAAAGCTCTGGTCGAGCTCGCCGCTCTCGCCTTCCTGCTCATCCTCCTGGGTCACCTGCGCTATGGCCGGTATAGCGGCCACGGCGAGCATCGCCAAAAGCGCCGCCAACAGCATCAACTTCCTCATGTATTTCCCCCTCCATGTACTCGTCTTCTCGTAAACTCGTGTCGATTCTAGAGCTGCGCTCCCTCTCGTAGAGTCGGTCCTTCTATGGCCGAGCAGTAGGACAAACGTCCCACGCGTGAGCGTATTCGAACAGAATGGAGCAGCCCCTAGGCCGGGCTGGCAAGATCACCCCCTCCTTAGAAAGTACGGCCCGGCTCTTCTTTTTACTGACTTGCGGATCGGGAGCCCCCCTCCTTATCCGTCCAGGATCTTCACGTATCTAAATACTATACTTCTTTTCGTTCGTTGAGAACCCCTAGCGCTACATCGAGGTTCATAAGTTAATAATTTATAGCCAGGCCTTAACACTCCGTAACGTTCGGGGTCGGTTGCCGGATATGGAGTGCCCTGAGCAAGTATCTCCCCTACCAGTGGCACCCTGTCAGATGGGCAAGGAGAAGGACGACCGCGCAGTTCGTTTGACCCGGCACGGATGGAGGCGAAGAATGTAGTTCCGGCGCCCGCGTGTTACCGCCTCACGCTCGCTTGCGGTCTTCAACCTCTCGACCGCGGCACGGGCGCCGGTCTTCAGTCTAACAGTGCCCTGCTTCCCACGAAACCTTCGAGTTGCGGCTAGTGGCCGCGGAGCGCGGAGGAAACCGTGTCGGAGGGACCGGGCGTGGCGAGGCACGTGCCACATAGTGTTTCGCTCTCCCGTAGTTCTCTGGTTCAGCTCACACGTTGATCGTTGATAGCAAAAGCGCGGCGGGAGAGGCACGGGGAAAGGATGCTACGCCGAGCCCGGAGCCTTCGGGTTTCGCCCTCGGCCTCGCGTCATCTAACGTTTCCGTACCGCAACAGCTCTATCTTGCGCGTTATCGCTCACTGCGGGCCTCGGCTCCTCCACTCTGCAAACCTACCCAATCCTAACTACCCGCCACCCGCTCGAAGCGCACCTCTTTGGCGTTATCTGTAAGCAAGATGCGGAAGCGAAGCTCGGAGAGTTTGGTACTTGTAAATGATACCTTAGCATTGTGGAAGCCCTGATCGCCCAAGGCCTCGCACACCCCGAAGACGGCTTCGGTTTGCAGCAGGCCGTGCTCGAGGAGGTAGCCGCGAAGGCTCGCGGTCCGACGGCGCTTCTCTGGACCTCCTCCCGCTACGTCGGAGCCACGCACCCGGAGACGCGCCTTTCCGGCTTCGACATGGCGGCCCGGCTCGCCGAAGAGGCCGGTTTCCCCGTCCTGATCCGCAACTCAGGCGGCGGCGCGGTGGCCGCGAACGAGGGGAGCATCTCCTTCTCCTTGACCCTCCCGGTGGAGGACCTGCGCCACGGCCTCTACGAGCGGTACACGGAGGGCGCAGATCTCATCGTGGCAGCCCTCAGCAAACTCGGTGTGGAGGCGAAAGCCGGGGAGGTAGAGGGCGAGTTCTGTCCGGGGGCTTACTCGGTCCGCACGGGCGGGTACTGGGGAACCAAGGTCGCCGGCCTCGCTCAACGGGTAACGCGCCGGGCCGCCCGGATGGAGGCTCTCGTCCTCGTCACGAAGACCGCCGAACTAAGAGGCGTCCTCGAACGTTTCTACAGCGCTCTGGGGCTCCCTTTCCGGGCGAGGAGCGTCGCGGACCTCCGCAGCGCGAGCGTGCCGGAGGCGATCGAGGCATTCGCGGAGGCGCTTCGGGAGAGCTTCGGGGCACGAGAGGTGCAGCTTGACGAAGAGATACTCCTGCGGGCGCGCGCCTTGCGCGAGAGGTGGCGTGCCAGGCCCGGTCCCCCCGAGACGCTCTCCAGCAGTCTGTGATGCGAGCCACCCTCTTCTCCGAGCCAGCCGGCGAGCTAAAATTCCGACATGACAAGAAGAGAGGAGTCGCGTGCGCCGATCGTCGTTGTCGGCAGGCACGGGTCCTGGCCCATAGAGTACCAGCGGCTGACACGAATCCTGGCGGAGCTCTCCGGCTCCGGGGTTAGCGTCGCTCCGATCACACCGCTAGACTGGGTTCTGGGCCGCATCCGGGGCTACGGACAGCTAGTCTTCGAGGTCGCAAGCGCGGTGGATAAGGCTCTGCTCGAAAATGGCTCGGACAAGGTCGTTCTCGTCGGCCACTCGGCCGGAGGCATACTGGCCCGGGTCTACGTGGGTGGAGATACCCCCTACGGCGGGCGCCGCCACTCGGGACATCGCCGTGTCTCCCATTTGATTTCCCTGGGTACCCCTCACAACGCTCCCAGCAGGGAGAGCCTCGCCTTCATCGCCGAGGTGAACGAGCTCTTCCCCGGCGCCCTCCACGAGGGCCTTCGTTATCTCTGCGTGGCCGGCGCCGCTGCGGACGGATCTTCTTCTCGCAGGGTCCGCAAGCGTTACGAACGCTTCGTTACCGACGGGCGGATCAAAGGGGACGGGGAGGTGCCCGTCGAATCCGCCCTGCTGCCGGATGCGGAGCATCTGGTGCTGGACGGCCTCTACCACGACCGCCTGCGCGGCGGGCTGCGCGGTCGCTGGTACGGCTCCGACCGGGAGACGGTCGGGCGCTGGTGGCCAGAAGAACTCTACGTAAGAGAACGCCTTGTAGAAGAACCACGCGCGTAGTAGCGTACGGTCGGCGCGCAACCGTTATACGAAAGAAGCGGCATTGCCGGCTGAGGGAGAGCAGGAGGATCTGAAGGAGTACGGTTGGGAGACCCGCGAGGTCGGCGCGCCGGCCCTGCGCGAGGCGATGAGCCTTTTCCCCACCGGGGTCACGGTCGTCACCACCGGACGTGGCGAGAGGACCGAGGGCATGACGGCGAACGCGGTGATCTCCGTCTCTCTAGACCCTTTGCTCTTTCTCGTCAGCGTCCACAAAGACGCCCGACTGAACGAGCGCATCAAGGAGGAGAGGTACTACGCCGTCAACCTCCTCGCCGCCGACCAGGAGGGTATGAGCCGGCTCTTCGCCTCACCGGAACGCTCCAGCGGTCTGCAGGCCGCCAACTCTTTGGGCGGCGGACACGGCCAGACCGGAGCTCCGCTCGCGGCGGGGGCCATGGTGGCCATCGAATGCGAGCTTGAGGCGGTCTACCCTGGCGGCGACCACGACCTCTTTCTCGGGCGGGTAGTTACCGTCCATGCGGGCGACACGCGCAAGGGACCTCTGGTCTTCCACGAGGGCTCCTACCCAACCCTTAAACCCGATCCACGTCCCGGCGACTCCGGCGCCTTCATGGACAGCGTGCGGGGCTTCGACGTCCGCACCAGCCGTATCGCGAACCGGAGGCGACGCTAGTTGTTCTGGCGGAATCTCCTATCCACCATTCGCCTCGGCCCAGCAAGCAACAAGGGTCTCGAATACCTAGAAGGCGTCGAGGAGAACGGTCATATTACCTCCGGCCTCACTCTCGATCCCACGACCGGCAAGACCTATCCCGTAAAGAACGGCTACCTCGACCTGCTCGGTCGCCGGTTCAGAGCGGACAATATAGCCAACCTCACCAACTTCCTCCCCGGCGCGGGTCCCCTCTACGAGCCCCTGTGGCGGGTGCGCTCCCTCTCTCTCCTCACCGGCGAGGACTTCCCGAACGAGCGCGAGCTAGCGGTGATCTCTGACCTCGTCTGGCTGGACCGCGGCGGGCTCTACCTCGACCTCGGCTGCTCGGCCGGCCTGTATACGAGGCGCCTTGCTGCAAGGCTTGGAGACAATGGAAGCGTCCTCGGTATAGACGTCTCCCCCTCCATGCTCGGGGAGGCCGCCCGCCGGGCGAAGCGCAGCGGGGTCGCCCCCTCCTTCGTCCGGGCTGATGCCGAGAACTTGCCGTTCGCGAGCGGCGTCTTCGCCGGGGCAGTCTGCGGCGGCTCGCTAAACGAGTTTGGAGACCCGGCGCGTGTCCTGAGGGAGACGAAGCGGGTACTGGTTCCGGATGGACGTGTCGCGATCATGGGCATCTCAAAGGCAAAGACGTCGAGGGGCAGGCGCCTGCAACGCTTCCTCTCGACGGGCGGCGTCCGCTTCTTCGAGCCCGAGGAGACAACTAACCTCCTCGACCACACCGGCTTCGAGCCTGATCCTTTGCGAACCTACGGCGCCGTCTTCTTCGCCGGGGCAACCCGGCGCTAGCCGCACGGCTTCCGATCCAGGCAACTACCACAGGTCTTCAAGGATTAGGCTCTAGTCGTAGTGGGCACAAGGTGGAGCGGGCGGTCTCGCTCAGGGAAGTACGAGAGGGGAGGTTTTGCGACCATGGGAGCTACTCCTAGCGCCAGCTATAGCGTGACTCTGAGGTTCGAGTACCCGAACCGGACGGGGTCTTTGGGGAAAGTCCTTACGACCATCGGCGAGGCGGGGGGCGACATCGGGGCGGTGGACATCGTCCGGCAGGGTGAGCGTAGCATCCGGGACGTCACCGTAAACGCCCGCGACTCAGATCACGGCCAGCAGTTGGCCGTGGCGATAGACGCGCTCGAGGACGTACAGGTGCTCAACTCCTCCGACAGGACCTTTCTCGCCCATGCGGGGGGCAAGATAGAGGTGAAGCCCAAGATGTCTGTGAAGACGCGGGACGCGCTCGCCATGGCCTACACTCCGGGGGTCGCCAGGGTGTGCGAGGCGATAGCCAACGATACCAAACAGGCGTTCAACCTCACCGTAAAGCGCAACACCATCGCGGTCGTCTCCGACGGGACGGCGGTCCTGGGGCTCGGTGACGTGGGGCCCGAGGCGGCGATGCCGGTCATGGAGGGCAAAGCGATGCTCTTCAAGGAGTTAGCAGACGTGGACGCCTACCCGATCTGCCTGGACTGTACAGACACCGAAGAGATCATAACCACGATAAAGAACGTAGCCCCGGGCTTCGGGGGCATAAACCTGGAAGACATCTCTTCCCCCAGGTGTTTCGAGATCGAGGAGCGGCTCCAGCAAGAGCTGGATATCCCGGTCTTCCACGACGACCAGCACGGGACGGCGGTCGTGGTCCTGGCGGCCCTCCACAACGCCCTCAGGCTCGTGGGCAAGGAGCTAGAGGATCTCAAGGTGGTCGTCAACGGGGTCGGGGCCTCGGGGAGCGCCTGCACCAAGATCCTGCTCTCCGATGGGGTAAAGAACATAATCGGCGTGGATAGCAAAGGGGTCGTCCATCCGGAGCGAGAAGACCTCTCCCCCATGGAGCGCTGGGTCGCCGAGAACACGAACCCCGAAGGGCTGACCGGAGAACTCTCGGACGTCATAGCTGGGACGGACCTCTTCCTGGGCCTCTCCGTGCCGAGGGTACTCACGCCCGCGCACCTGGACCAGATGGCCAGAGACCCTATAATCTTCGCCCTGGCGAATCCCGACCCGGAGATAACGCCCGAGGAGGCCGAAGGACGAGCGCGCATAATCGCCACCGGGCGTAGCGACTACCCCAACCAGATCAACAACACCCTATGCTTCCCCGGGATCTTCCGGGGCGCCCTGTACTCCCGGGCGCGAAAGATGAACGAGGAGATGAAGCTCGCCGCGGCCCGCGCCTTGGCCGAGGTCATCCCGGAAGAGGAGCTCTCTGAGGATTACGTGATCCCCAGCCTGTTCGACGAGCGCATTGTGCCCACCATGGCCGAGGCGGTCGCGGAGGCGGCCTCGGAGAGCGGGTCGGCTCGCACCACTCTCGAACAGGAGAACCCCCTGGAGGCCCCCTTCCAAACTTAACAGACGCAGAGTCGCCGTTCCGGGGTAGCGGCGCGTGGGGCCGGCGCTACCCACGACGCCCGGACGGGTACACTGGCCCCACAACGTCTACAGAGGAGGAGGCGCGAGTGGCGCAGACGGGTACGGCTTTGGGCGTCGGGCCGGAGATGCCAGCCTTCGAGCTACCGGACGAAGAGGGACGGCCCTTCAACCTACCGGAGCGACTCGAAGGCAGCACGAGACATCGTCCGCAAGACCGGTCAGACGGGGTGCCGGTGATAAAGATCGGCAACCACTGGATCGCCGGGTTCGACAAGGAGCGGATAGAGAAGGAGCTTGGGCTCGACTAAGCTAAAGCTTTGGCCCAACCTTAGCTACCCTTCGCCTCCACAGTTTCCTGGATAGCCGCGTTGTATTCAGTAACCAACCCTTGGTAGTCGTTGACCCTCTTCGCGATGCTTTCTCCCTGGAGGCCCTCATCTGCGAGCTTCTTCTTCATCGAGACGGTGGCGAAGTAGACACCTCGGTAGTAGGGCTGTAGTTGCTCGAGTGTTATGCCCGGTTTGTCTGGGCGCACGGTCTCGTTCTCAGCCTCTTCAGCGGAAATCCGGACGCCAGGCTCATCCTTATCATACCCGCCGTCACTACCTACCCTATCCAGGATGTAGAGCAAGGACTCCTCCTGCGGTCTATCAGCGAAGTCAGTGCCCCCAGAGTAGAGGTACTGCACCGTACCCGACTTGTCGAGGGCTACGATTGCTGGCTCAGAGACACCTTCCTCCTCATTCCATAGATCGCAGCGCTTTATGAGCTCCCCACGTGGGTCGCTGAGGAGCGGGAAGGGGAGATCGAGTTTCTCCACCATCGCAATGTTGTGGCTTGGCGGGTCGACGCTGACACCGGCGAGCCTAATCCCGCGCTCCTCGAACTCTGCGTGATCCCTGGCAAAGCTGACCAGCTGCCCATTGCAGTACGGTCACCAATCGCCCCGGTAGAAGACAAGCATCAGGGGACCCTCAGCGAGTTCGCTGCGCAGATCGAAGGGCTCTCCCTGCTCGTCCGGTAGTATGAAAACCGGGAACCTCTCCCCAACACTTATGTTCGCCATCTATTGCTCCTTCTGGCGCTTTGAGGGCATACGTACCAGGCCGGCGGGATGGTCAAACCGCGGTCTAACGGTGTCTCTATTTACCTAGCCACCTAGGAGGTGCCTGCGGCGAAACAAAGGTCCTCCTTTGAAACCGTTTTAAGCGTCTCCAGGGCCTTCGTAAACTTGCGCCAGCCTTCCACGCCTTCAAGCCTACGCCATGGTCTTTAGGCCATCGCCAACTCTATTCGGTGAGTGCCACTATCGGTTTGCAGGGCGCGGAAGCGCAGCCTGGACTTTCTGCAAATGAGCCCATTTGCTGATGGCCAGAGCGTAGTGTAGAGGCGTTAGGTACAGGCATTAGCCAAAGGCAGCGATGCCGGCCTCCGCCACCTCGTGGTCCTCATCCACCGTGCCTCCGCTCACTCCTATCGCGCCGACCACCTCGCCATCACGCATCAGTGGGATGCCACCGGCGAAGATGACGATCCGGCCGCCGTTCGTGGTGTTGATGCCGAAAAGGGGCTGGCCAGGCTGGGCCATCTCGCCGATCTTTCTTGTGGTGAGACCTCTCCCGGCCGAGGTGAAGGCCTTGTCTATTGCGATGTCGATGCTCGCCACCCAGGCCCCATCCATCCGCTGGAAGGCTACAAGGTTCCTTCCAGCGTCCATCACGGCTATGTTCATCGGTTGGCCCATCTGCTGGGCCTTGTGCTCAGCGGCAGAGATGATTCTTTGAGCTTCTTCGAGCGTGATCACCGTGTATGTTACCTCCCCACTTACGGACACGTCATCCACTGCTACCTGTAAATCCCACCGATCTATCATAGCCCATCATGCCGTTTCTCTAGAACTCATCTCATAAATGATTCTTGAAGGTTCTCCGGTGGTTTACGAAGCACTGTAGCTGACCGTTTTTCGTCTTTCTGAGCCCGATCGATCTCCGCGTTCTGTCCCTTGATCCGCCGGAAGGGTATTTATGAGATA
>DATDKT010000085.1:0-21307 GCA_036519775.1 Rubrobacteraceae bacterium | reverse complement strand
GCTCTCCTGCTCGCGCACTACAAACGCCTCTACACCTACACCTCCGAGGAGAACGTCTTCTTCACCCTGGCCTTCTTGCTCTCCTTCCTCCTCGGCGGCCCCTGCGCTCTGGCAGGCATCTTCGCGTAGGAGAGTGATTGGTCGTGGCGCTGTTTCTCAGGTCTCGCTCAAAGCTTCTCCGGAACGCGGTCCTTACGCCTGATCTCCAGGAGCTCGAAGATTGCATCGCGCTCGATGCGTCCGGTCTGTTGGACTTCTCGAATGGCTTCGGCGAAGGCAAAGTCTTCGAGCTCCTCGACGAAGTCCTCACGTAGCAGCCCGCGCTGCTCGTGCGGCGTCTCGGCGAGCGCCTCTTTGAACGCCTCCTTGAGCGCGTCGCCATCCGGTACTGTTTGTACCACTCTATTCTCGCTCCAAGCCCCGCCTTATAGCGTCCCAGGCGAGCGTAGCGCACCGGATGCGGTTCGGGGTCTGGATAATTCCCTTGAGCGCCACGAGTTCCCCCAACTCCTCGTTCTCCTCGGTGCGCATCATCTCCAGGAAAGCCTCGATCTCCGTCCCGGCTTCCTCGCGGCTCTTGCCCTGTAAACGCTCGGCCAGCATCGAGGCCGAAGCCTGAGAAATAGAGCAGCCACGCCCCGTGAAGCTTAGCTCGACCATCTTGCCGTCTCGTAGGTTGGCGTAGATCGTCACCTCGTCGCCACAGAGGGGGTTGTTGAGGTGCTCTTCTATATCCGCGCCTTGGAGCGAACTCTGGTTGCGCGGGCGCTGGAAGTGGTCAAGGATTATCTCTTTGTAAAGCTCTTGCATCATTGCGGAAAATTGTAGCAGTCACCGGAGAGAGGTACGGGCCGGCCTCGTCGCCGACCCGTATATAGAAAGGACTAGCGGCCCGCGATACAAGGTACCCGAAAAGCAGTCGAAGCTAGGTGCCTCTGGCTTACCTCCTGCGGCCCCGGCCACCGCCTATCTTTACTCGCTTAGGATTGAGGGCCACGTACACGACGCCGTCCTCGACTTTGATCTCGTGGGTAGGGACCGCTTTCACGGCGGGAAGGCTCTTTGCGGCCCCGGTCTTCACGTCGAACTTCGCGCCGTGGAGGGGGCATTTGATCTGGCCTCCCTCCAAGCCGCCCTCGCTGAGGTGCGCGAACTGGTGGGTGCAGACGTCCTCGAAGGCGTAAAGCTCTCCGTCCACGTTGCACAGCGCGACCGGACGCCCCTCGACCTGGTACTGTTTCACCTCGCCCGGCGCGACCTCGTCGGTCGGGGCGACCTTGTGGAACTCCTTTGGCACTAAGCCACCCGCTCCTCAAATCCCAAGCCGATCTTGCCCTCTATCGCCCGGTCGAGCTTCTCCTTGAGACCCCGCAAAGGCACGCGGCTCGTCACCTCGCCGAAGAAGCCAAACACGACGAGCTTCTCGGCCTCGCGGCGCGGGATGCCACGACTCATCAGGTAAAAGAGCTCTGTCTCGTCGACCTGCCCCGTCGTCGATCCGTGGGAGCACTTCACGTCGTCAGCCATGATCTCCAGATTCGGCAAACTCACGGCGAACGCGTCGTCAGTGCCGAGGATGATGTTGCGGTTGGTCTGGTAAGCGTCGGTCTTCTGCGCCCCGGGCTCGACCCGGATGAGACCCGAAAAGACCGTCAGCGACTCGTCCCTGAGAGCGCCCTTGTAGAGCAAATCGGAGTGGGCGTTTGGGGAGATGTGGTCCTGCAGGGTGTGGTGGTCGATGACCTGGTTCGAGTCGGCGAAGTACAGCCCGAGCATCTCCGAGTCGCCCCCCGCGGCGGTCAGGCCAGCCTCGACGTTCGTACGGCTGAGCTGGGAGCCCAAAGAGACCACGAGGCTGTTGATCGTGGCGTCCTTCTCCGTGGAAGAGCGGATGGTGTTGAAGTGGAGCACGTTGCGCTCCCAGTTCTGCAAGGAAACGTAGCGCAAGTTCGCACCCTCCCCGACGTAGAGCTCGACCGCCCCGTTGCTGAAGGCGGGCTCCTCACCGTCGGCCGATGCGTACTCGTCTATATACGTCACACTCGCGCCCTCCTCCACGACGACGAGCGTGCGTGGCATGATCGAACCGACCACGTCGAGCCAGCGGTAACTCTGGATCGGGACCTCGACCTGCACCCCGCGCGGCACGTAGAGGAACGAGCCTCCGGAGAACACCGCGGCGCTCAAAGCAGCGAACTTGTCGTAGTCTACGGGCACGAGCCCGAAGAGCCTCTCCTTTATAAGGTCCTCGTGCTCTATAAGAGCGGTGTGCAGATCCGTAAAGACGACGCCCTTCTGGAGCAGCTCCTCGTCCACCCTCGTGTAAGCGCTCTCGGAGTTGTGCTGGACGATAAGGGCGGAGTTCTCCTCACCCTCCCTAATAAGGGCCTGAACGGCATCCGGCAGATCCTGCTCCGAAGATGCGTCCGGGCTGGGGGCGTAGGGGACGAAGTCCTCGATCCTTACGTCCGAAATGTCCGTATAGCGCCACGCCTCGTCCCGCAGCGTTGGCATCGGCGTCTTCTCGAATGCCCGCCACGCCTCGAGCCGCTTCTCTTTGAGCCAGGCCGGCTCGCCTTTGAAGCCCGAGAGCGCCTCGACGACCTCGGCGCCGATGCCCTTGCTCTGCAAAATCTCCGGCACGCCGTTCTTCTGCATACCATCCGCCTCTCTCGTCTCTCAGAGATCGGGGCGAACCCGTGGAAGGCCCGCCCCGCCAAACCTCTATACGATTGCTCTAGCGCGCCGGACTTTACCCGACCGAGCCCTCCATCTCGAGCTGGATCAGGCGGTTCAACTCGATAGCGTACTCCAAGGGAAGCTCCTTGGCTATAGGCTCGATGAAGCCGTTGACCACCATCGCCATCGCCTCCTCCTCGGAGAGCCCACGGCTCGTGAGATAGAAGAGCTGGTCCTCGCCCACCTTGCTGACCGTCGCCTCGTGCTCGGTAGAGACCTTCTTCTCCTCGATCTCGATGTACGGGTAAGTATCCGTCCGCGCCTTGTCGTCGAGCAAAAGCGCGTCGCACTCGACCCGACTCTTGGAGCTCTCGGCCCCCTCGTGCACCTTTAAAAGACCGCGATACGTCGAGCGCCCGGTCCCCTTGGAGATGGACTTGGAGGTGATGAGCGAGGAGGTATTCGGCGCCGCATGAACGATCTTGCCGCCTGCGTCCTGGTGTTGCCCGTCGCCGGCGTAGGCGACAGAGAGGACCTCGCCGCGAGCACCCTCGCCCGTGAGGTAGACCGCCGGGTACTTCATGGTGAGCTTGCTTCCGAGGTTTCCATCCACCCACTCAACGGTCGCGTTCTCCTGGGCGACGGCCCGCTTGGTGACCAGGTTGTAGGTGTTGTGCGACCAGTTCTGGATGGTCGAGTAGCGAATCCTCGCGTTCGGCTTGGCTATGAGCTCGACGACGGCCGAGTGGAGCGAGTTCGTGGTGTACGTCGGGGCCGTGCAGCCCTCGATGTAGTGTACGTACGCGCCCTCGTCGGCGATGATGAGCGTCCGCTCGAACTGGCCCATATTCTCCGCGTTGATCCGGAAGTACGCCTGCAACGGGATGTCGATGCTGACCCCTGGCGGCACGTACACGAACGAGCCACCGGACCAGACGGCGCTGTTTAGCGCCGCGAACTTGTTATCGTCCGACGGGATGATGGTGCCGAAGTACTCGCGCACGAGATCCTCGTGCTCGCGCAGGCCGCCGTCCATGTCCATGAAGACGACCCCGGCCTTCTCCCACTCCTCTTTGAGGGAGTGATAAACGACCTCGGACTCGTACTGGGCGCCCACGCCTGCGAGGATGTCACGCTCGGCCTGCGGGATGCCCAGCTTCTCGAAGGTGTTTTTGATGTCCGAGGGGACGTCGTCCCAGCTACGGCCCTGGTTCTCCATAGGGCGGATGTAGTAGTAGATGTCGTCGAAGTCCAGCTCGTTCAGGTTCCCGCCCCACTGCGGGGTCGGCTTCTCCAGGAATGACTTGAGGGCGTTCAGGCGGAACTCGAGCATCCACTCGGGCTCATTCTTGTGCATGGAGATCATGGCCACGATCTCCGGGTCTATCCCCTTTCTCGGGGTCTTGAAGAAGTACTCCTCCGGGTCGTGGAACCCGAACTTGTACTCGTCGAGCCCTAAAGCCTGGATGGTTCTGTCTTCGGGCATCTCTCTCCTCCTTAGCGTCTTTAGGCGGCGAAGCCGAACTCCTGCCGCACCCAGTCGTAGCCCTTGTCCTCCAACTCAAGCGCGAGCTCCTTGCCGCCGGAGGTAACGATCCGCCCGTCGAGCATGACGTGGACGTGGTCTGGCTCAATATACCGCAGTATCCGCTGGTAGTGTGTAATTATTGCCGCGCTGAACTCCGGCCCCCTGAGCTCGTTGACACCCCTGGCGACGACCTGCAGGGCGTCGATGTCGAGCCCCGAGTCGGTCTCGTCCATGATGGCGAGCTTGGGCTCGAGCATAAGCATCTGCAGTATTTCGTTTCGCTTCTTCTCGCCGCCGGAGAAACCCTCGTTGAGGTATCGCTCGGCGAACTTGGGGTCCATCTGCATGATGCTCATCTTCTCCTGAAGGAGCCTATACATCTCCATCGGAGAGAGCTCCTTCTCGCGCACCGCGTTGACGGCGGTGCGCAAGAAGTTGGCGACCGAGACTCCCGGCACCTCGCTCGGGTACTGGAACGCAAGAAACATCCCAAGCTTGGCCCGCTCGTCGGGCTCGAGCTCGAACACGTCCTGACCCATGAAGGTGACCGTACCCTCCGTTACTTCATAACGCGGGTGGCCCATGAGTACGTTCGCGAGAGTACTCTTACCCGAGCCGTTCGGGCCCATGATCGCGTGTATCTCACCCTTGCCGACCTCGAGACCAAGGCCCTTGAGGATCTCGTTCCCGTCGATCTCCGCGTGCAAATTTTCTATCTTTAGCATCGAACCCCTGCCGTCGGCTTGCAAAACTTTGCTACTTTGATTCAGCCCAATGATAGCATAAAGCCCCGAAAGAGACCGAAGAAATAAAAACAGGAACTTTTCTTATAGTTGTTCAAAGTCGGCTTATTTAAGAGGTTTTATGGCACTCAGGGACTTGCCAAGATGTCTATTGAGAACCATTCCCGGCGAGCACCCATACTAGCCGCTTGTAACAGCTATCGTGGACTGGTTGCTCCTGTTATTGAGAACCGTTCCCGATAAGTCCTACGGGACGGGAAGTACGGTGGCTTCTCCGGCGGAGAGCGGCGCGTCCTTTTGGGCGTTGCGGGAGAGGTAGCCGAGAGCGAGGGTGCGACCGTCTATGGTCAGGGGCGCGATGCTGGTTATAGTGCCGACTCGCTTTTCTTCCTGGACGATGGGTGCGCCGGGGGAGGGGGGTGGGCCTTCTATCTCCAGTCGGTGCAGGGTGCGGTTCGGGCGGCCGCGATAGTACATCTTCGCGACGGTCTCCTGGCCAGGATAGCAGCCTTTGGAGAAGCTTACGGCCCTATCCAGTATGCTGGCTTCGGCGGGGAAGTTCTCGGGGGTGATGTCCGCGCCGAAACGGGGGAAGCCGGCTTCTATGCGGGCGGTTTCGTAGGCTTCGGGACTTACCGGCTCCGCCCCGGCCCGCTTCAGGTGCTCCCTTGCGGCCCGCAAGGCTTCTTTCAGCCCCAGGAGGTCGAAGCCGGGCACGGGAGCCGCGACGCCAGCGGCGAGCACTTTCGTATCGCCCACTTCGGCCTCGGCTGACTCGTGTTCGGCGAGACGGAGCTCGTCGAGTAGTTCGTGGGCGCGGGGACCGTAGAGGCCGAGGATGCCCCACGAGCCATTAGCCGAGAGGTCTTCGATCTCGACGCGGGAAAAGGGGGCGTAGCGGCCCAAGATCTCGCGGGCTGCACCGGCGCCTTCGGGTTCGGTATCCACAAGTACATCTTCGCCACTCTTAAGGATGCGCAGGTCCGTCTGGATTCTGCCTTTCGGGTTCAAGAGTGTCGCGTAGATACCGAGGTTCGCTTCTCTTGGCACCTCGTTGGTGAGGATGGCGTTGAGCATCTCTACAGGGTCTCTGCCGGCGAGCCGGAGCACGGTCCTGTCGGAGCGGTCCACGAGGCCCGCTCTCTCTTTGAGGGCCTCGTACCCGGCGCGAGGGTCGCCGTGACAGGCGGTGTCCGGCGCGCCGGAGCGAAGATTCTGCCGTGACGTGTTCCCGAGTCCTTCAGCTTGGGTATTCTCCATACAGATATTCTAAACCGTGAGGAGGCAGGCAACGTGGCAAAGGTCGTAGTACTCGACGTGGACGGGACACTGATGGACACGAACTACCTGCACACCGAGGCGTGGGCTCAGGCCTTCGAGGAGGCCGGGCTCCAGATACCGCCGCGGGTGGAGATTCATAAACTGATCGGCAAAGGCTCGGATCTGCTCGTGGGAGAGTTCGTCGAGGACGAGGAGAGTGCCGAGACGGTGACGGAGTTGCACGGCGAGATCTACGGCGGAATGCAGCAGCACGGCTACCCGCTGCCCGGCGCGAAGGAGCTTTTGGAGTCGCTCTCCGAGCGAGGCTACGAGGTCTGGTTCGTCACCAGCGCCAAGGACGAGGAGCTGGAGCTCCACAAGGAGCGGCTCGAGCTCGACGGCAAGCTCGACGGCAAGATAGACGGGATCGTCAACTCCAGCCAGGTCGAGAACTCCAAGCCCGCCCCCGACATCTTCGAGGAGGCCCTGCGAAGGGCCGGCGCCAAACCGGAAGATGCCGTCTCGGTGGGCGACGCAGTGTGGGACGTCGAGGCGGCGAAGGCGGCGGGTATAAAGACCATCGGTGTCCTCTCCGGAGGGGCCTACTCGGCCGAGGAGTTGAAGAGGGCTGGCGCCGAGGAGGTCTACGAGAACTGCGCTGCGCTGCTCGCTACCAATTTCCCGGAGGATATCTAGCTGCTACCCGCGGAAGCAGAGTTGCAATCTCCTACCTCCGGCGCCAGAGGTGTAGCTGACTTGCCGCCGCCGTTTTTGTATACTGCCGGCGCAGTCGAAGATGGGTTACGGTCATGGAACGCCGCCCGTTGGACTTGGGTGGCGCTTTCGTTGACGCGGCCCAGAGAAGAGAAAGGCGGGCTCGGTAAATGCCCCAAGGAACGGTTAAGTGGTTCAACGACGAGAAGGGCTACGGCTTTATCTCCCCGGACGATGGTGGCGAAGACCTCTTCGTGCACTACACCGGGATATCCGGCAGTGGGTTTAGGTCGCTTGAAGAGGGTACCAAGGTCTCCTACGAGGCGACGCAGGGCAAGAAGGGCATGCAGGCGGAGAACGTCGCCCCCGCCTAGCGAGCGGACAGCCCCAGCGGTAGTCCGAGGGCCGGGGCGCACACCCCCGACCCTCACCTTTTGCCCGAAGATGCGCCTAGCCGCTCCCCGAGCTCTCCCGGAGCGCGGCGCGGGCGTCAGCGTACACCCGGGGCAGGGAGAGACTGTTCTTCCTGGCGAGCTTGACGGCATCTGCGTACTCTGGCGACACGACGAAGTCCTCACCATCGATGCTCCCGACCTTTACCCTGCACCTCCCATATGGCAACTCGACCTCTACGAGCCGGCGTTCGGCGACCATCCGTCCTACGTGAAGGTGGCGGACGCCCAGAGCCCCGGTCTCCCGCATGAGAAGCCGGGCAAGCCTTTCGCGTTCGGGTCTCTCCGCCAGGGTACAGACTTTGTAGGAGCCGCGGCCTTTTTTCATGGTTATGGGCTCGAGCCAGGCGTCGAGCGCCCCGGCTTCGAGTAGCTTCTCGACCGCAGCACCGAGGATCTCGCCCGGCGCGTCGTCCACGTTCGCCTCCAGGAGCGCTACGCTCCCGGTGATGCCTTCTAGCTCGCCTACCACGGCCCTCAAGACGTTCGGCGCGTGCTCGAGGGCGGCCCGTCCAGCTCCATAGCCGATCCCGCGCAGCACCATCGGGGGTGCAGCCTCGGTGAAGTCTCCGCCCGTCAGGCTCACCATGAGGGCCGCGCCGGTAGGGGTCGTGGTCTCGGCAGGCTCTTCGGTCCAGCGCACCCGCGAGCCTTTGAGGACCTCTAGCGTCGCGGGGGCGGGGACCGGTAGGAGGCCGTGGGCGGAAGAGACGGTACCCGTCCCCATCGGTAAAGGGCCGCAGCTTATGGTCTCCGCTTCAAGCAGTTCGAGGGCGACGCAACTCCCCACGACGTCCAAGATCGAGTCCACCGCCCCGACTTCGTGGAAGGTCACGTCCTTCGGGGTGATACCGTGTACGACGCCCTCGGCCTCCGCCAAGAGCCTAAAAGTAGCTATAGCCCTCCGCGTGATTCGTCCGGGCAGTCCGGCCTCCTCCACGAGGCGCCGGACATCGGCGAAGGTGCGATGGGTACGCTGCTCGGGGTGCTCTACCGTCACGCGGAGTGCCCGCACCCCACCGGCCTCGACTTCTTGGGTGCGGAGCTCGAACGGCACCCCCAGAGCCTCTAGTCTGCGCGATACCTTCGCGAGCGGCGCCCCGGCGGCGGCCAGGGCGCCTAAGGTCATGTCGCCGGCGGCCCCACCGACGGGTTGGAAGTGGACGTGTACGGGTTGGGGCGTTCTACTCCTGGTCGCCCCGACCGCCGACCACTTTGCGGGCCATCAAGAGAGTGACGGCGAGCAAGATAGCCAGAAGGACGAGGGGGCGTGGATCGCTCTTGACGGCGTCGGTGAGGGGGGTGGTGTTCCCGTTCTCGGGGACTTTGCGAGCCAGGGAGAGCTGGCGCTTGGCGGAGCTCACGAACTCCTGACGCTTGACCTTGAGGTTCGCCTTGACCCGGTTTACGGCCTGCCGGAGGCGCTGCCTCACGGTTTGCTTGACCTGCTCGGCGACGACTTGGGGCTCGATATGCTTGCGGAGATCGGTCATGTCCGGAGACATGCGGCTCCGAATCTCGAACATCTCCCGTTCTATGCGCTCCGGTGTCTCGCTCACGGCCTAAGCTGCCCCTTCAACCACTCTATGTTCTGCTGGAGGGCGGCGATCGTCCGGTGGGGCTTGGGGTCCAACGTCCGTAACCTACCGGCACCTGCCCCGGCAAGCCCTCCTCCTATCAGGAGAAGTATAACAGAGTTGATCCCCGCTGCGGCCCACAAAGGGAAGCCCAAAGCGTACATGACGTACATCGCAGTTAGGAAGAAAAAGACCAGGAACAACAGTAAGAATACGGCCCCGGTAACCAAAAGACCTATTGCAATGCCGGCCTTCCGGCCGACGGGAACCATCTCCGTCCGGGCCAACTCGACCTGTTTGTTGACCAGCTCCTGCAACTGTGGTCGGAGCGCCTCGATTATCTCCTTGATGCTCCTGTCGGAGGGCGGGGGGCCCTCCCTCAACTCCTCGGAGAACCTCTCTACCCTTTCCTGCTGCTCCGTCACCGAGCACCCCTTTCCTCCCAGATCTCAAAAAGACCCGAAATAGATACCCCTACCCGCGCATCGATAATCTTCCGAGTAGAAGATAGCATAAGGCACTTATAGGATTCTATCTTGGTGTATCATAAAGCACTTACGCCCGCGACGCTTGAGTCCTGCAGAGGGATCGCGGGGACGTCGTGAACGGAGGCGAAGAGGAGAGATGAAGCTCTACAAGGCTTTGGGCGTCGAGAGGGGAGAGGTAGTCGCCTTCGTGGGGGCCGGGGGGAAGTCGAGCGCTATCCTCCAGCTCGTCCGCGAGCTTAAGGAGGAAGGCGTCAAACTCCTCGTCGCCCCGACCACGAAGATGTTCGTGAGCGAGGCCAAGAGGGTAGGCCAGATCCTTACCTCCGAAGACAGAGACGAGCTACGCAGAGAGGCCGCAGAGGTCCTCTCCGTAGAGGGAGCCGTAGTCGTCGGAAGCTCCATCCTCTCTAAGGGCCGGATCGGCGGCGTCGAGCCGGCGTGGGTCCCGCCCCTGGCCCTCGAGGACGGGGTGACGCTCGTAGAGGCTGACGGGTCCCGCCGGCGCCCGTTGAAGGGCACGGCGGAGCACGAGCCTTTCCTCCCCGACGGAGCCACCCTCGTGGTCGCCGTAGGAGGCACCAGTGCCCTGGGCGAGCCACTGGAAGAGGAGCGCGTCCACCGCTCAGAGGTCTTCTCCGAGCTCACCGGTATAAGCCCCGGCCACACCATCAACGCCGAAGCTTTCGCCCGGGCGCTCCTCGCCGGTCTCCGTTCCGTTCCCGACGGCGCTCGCCGTGCCGCCCTCCTGGCCAATGTCGAGCCCGGACGGAGCATGTCCGTAGCCTCGGTCGTCGCACACGGTCTCTGGCGGGGAGGTGTGCGCAAGGTCATCCTAAGCTCCCTCCCCAAAGAAACCCCAGGCCGCGTCTGGGCGCTCTGACGCTCGCCTAAAAGCGGGCACCTTCTCAAGAACTTTCGCGAAACGCTTGACCTACAGAGATCGAGAAAATAATATTGTTACGCATATATAACACAAACATAGTAAGGAGACAAAGGTTGGTCCTGTGGTTGGACGTTGATCCGCGGAGCGGGGTTCCGATCTACGTGCAGCTCGTAGAGGGGGTGAGGCACGCGTTGACGGTGGGGACCTTGAAGCCGGGCGAGCGCCTTCCGACGGTGCGGACATTGGCGGAAGAGTTGGCCGTTGCGCCGAATACCGTGGTCAAGGCGTACAACGAACTACAGCGGGCGGGCCTGATCGAGAGCCGCCCCGGGGTCGGTACCGTGGTCGCCAGGGACCTCGAAGAGACGGTGCGCGAGCAACAGGTAGAGGCTCTCTACGAGAGGCTCGGCGTGCTCGTGCGCGACGCGGTGGGCCTCGGGGTAACGGAGGACGAGCTCTGGGAGCGCCTCGACGCGGAGTTCGAGCGCGCTCATACCAGGCGCGCCCGCGAGCGCGCAGCGGGTCGAGAATAAGAGAGAGGGAGAGAGAGCTAACCGGTCGCCGCGTTGCCGAGCGCTGCGTTGCCACTCGTCGCCGCGCTCCTGCCGCGCGAGCCGACCATCATGGTCCCGGAGCCGGTAGTGTGAGCGACGCTCCTAGCACCGGGATCGCGGGGCTCGGGGTCGAAGGCAATACTCGCTAGAATAAGGGTGCGGATAGTGGCAGACAATTGTGACGCGGAAAGGAGGCGCCATGGAGGTAACCCAGAGGTTCGAGGGCCTCGAAGAGGAGATCCGGGAGGGCTTCGGGGAGGATATCGTCACCCTCAGGCGCGACATACATAGAGAGCCCGAGCTCGGCTTCGACACCGAAAAGACCGCCGAGAAAGTACTCGACGCGCTGGACGGCCTGCCGCTGGAGATACAGACTGGCGTCGCCAAGAACGGTGTCGTCGCCACCTTGGGGGGTGGAGGAGGCAACGGGCCGACAGTTGCCCTGAGGGCCGACATGGACGCTTTGCCGATTCACGAGGCGACGGATCTTCCTTTCGCCTCGGAGACAGACGGGAAGATGCACGCCTGCGGCCACGACGGGCATACGAGCATGCTCGTCGGCGCCGCTCGCGCCCTCTGCCAGGATCACCTGCGCGAACGATTGAGCGGCACCGTGAGGTTCGTCTTCCAGCCCGCCGAGGAGGGTTACGCCGGAGGGCGGGCGATGATCGAGGAGGGCGTCGCCGAGGACGTGCGCCAGATCTTCGCGCTGCATCTGTGGCCGGGGCTGAAGTTTGGAGTGGCGGCGACGAAGGCCGGCCCCATAATGGCCGCCTCGGACGCCTTCGAGATAAAGATCAAAGGCTCCGGCGGCCATGGCGCCATGCCACACCTGACCACCGACGCCGTTGCCATCGCCGCCCAGGTCGTGACGGCTCTTCAGACCATCGTCTCCAGGGAGGTGGATCCGGTCGAGCCCGCGGTATTGACGGTCGGGGAGATCGGGGCCGGAAGCGCCTTCAATATCATCCCCGAGACGGCACGCCTCGGCGGCACCGTCCGAACCCTGAACGCTGAGCTGCGTGAGAGGATGCCGGAGCGCATCGAAGAGCTCGCCCGCGGCGTCGCAAAAGGGATGCGCGGCGACGTCAAACTCGACTACGACTTCTCCTACCCCGTCACCAGCAACGACGCCGACGCCGCTAGGCTCGCACTAGGCGTGACCGGTGAACTCTTCGGCGAGGAACGCGCCGTGGAGCTCGACAACCCCTCTATGGGCGCCGAGGACTTCGCCTTCTTCCTGGAGAAGGTGCCGGGCGCCTTTATTTGGCTCGGTGTCGGGGACGTCTCCAACCTGCACACCCCCCAGTTCTCCTTCGACGAGGAGATACTTTCGCAAGGTGCGGCCCTCCTCGTAGCGCTTGCGCTGGAGTCGCTGTCTAAGTAGCGGTTGGCTCTTGGGAGGTGGCATTCAGAAAATCTGACAGGTGGTCGCTGAGAGCTATAAAGCTATTCTCCCGGCGGGTTTATGAGCAGCTCATACGCCCCGGTCGGGCCGGCCAGCAGCAGCATGACCAAGAGTACGGCGCCCAGAGGCACGAGCGCGGCCACCGCCGCGCGGCTCCAGCTTATGAACAACACCTCTTTTACGGCGACGGTGGCGATATAGAGGCTGTAGGGCAGCGCCACTATGGAAGCGTAGGGGATCCAGAATACGAGCCCTACAGCCGTCGCGTAGCCTAAGGCGCGGAAGACGGGGCTGAGCTTGCGCCTCGACGGCGCCCCGTCGAGGCTGGTGAGGACGAGCAACGAGAGCCCCAGGACGAGCAGGGGTGTCAGGCCGAGCGCCACGACGAGGCCGGGGAGCGCCGCAGTCAAGAGGCCGTAGTTGAACTCGAGGCGCCAAGCTTCCTGCAAGACCTCCTCGAGGAGGAGGTTTACGTACAGGACGAGCGAGGCGAAGAGCGCCGGCCTCAAGAGGCCGCCCTCCGGGTCCAGCCTCCCGAAAAAGCGACCCGGTGCGAGCCAGACCTCGCGCACGACGTCCCCGAAACCCTCCGGGGAGCGGGGTCCCGGAGAACCGCCCCGGTGTTGTACGTGTCTGGGCACTATTCTGCTTCTTCATCTTCGTCGCGTGTGATCTCGCCGACCCGAGTCTCGAAGGTGAGCTCCCTGGCGTCTTCGGGCGGGATGCGGGCGTCTATGCTGCCCGTCTCCACGAGGACGCGGCCGCTGCCGGAGAAGCGTCCGGATAAGGTCACGTCCCCGGCCTCGACGCGTGCCTCCAGGATGCCGACCACAAGATCTCTGAGCTCTAGGTCGCCCGAGCTGACCGTGATCTCGGCGTCGCCGGTCTCGGTGCTCACCTCCCCGATCGTCACGTCTCCGCTCAGCGCCTCGACTACGATAGAACCCTGTATGTCCTCCACGGCAATGTCCCCACTCTCGGTACGGACCGTAGCGTTGTTATCGACTCCCGAGACCTCCACGTCGCCCGCTGCTGACTCGACCTCCACGGTGCTCCCGGTCGGAACCCTGAGCTCGTAGTCCACACCGGTCCCGCCGCCGCTGTCGGAGGAGATGTTGATCCCCTCATCCCCGTTGCCGACCTCCACCGGGACCCCGGTGGCGTTCTCCTTGGCGACGGCGGGGTTCCGGCCGCGAGCGTATCTCCTCGCGGTAATCTCCACGTTCTCCAGGCCCTCGACGCCCTCGACGCGCACCCGGCCTGAACCGTTCGTGAGCCGCACTACGGGCTCCGGCCCTGACTCGATCGAGTCCTCGAAGACGCTCGTGCCGCCGGCTCGGTCCCCGTAGAAGCTCCAGAGAAGGAGCCCGCCGATCAAGAGCGCGAGCAGAAGAATACCGACGACGATGGGAACTATCCTCGGACGGCCGGCGAGCCGCCCACGCATCCTTTCATCGAAGCGTTCTTCCCGGGATGCCCGAAACTCCTCGTCGGGAGAGCCGCCAGACGGACCGTCCGGCGCTTCGCCGCGCTCCTCATTCTCCGGCCTAAAGCTCACCCACCAGCTTCTCGGTGCGAGATGTCGCCAACGCCCGCCGTCAGATCCGAGGCGGCGATGCCCGTGGGTTTCACGGTCCTATGCGACCGTAGACGTCTTCGAGACGGACGATGTCGCCCTCGTCGAACTCCCCGAAGGAGACTTCGAGGATCCTGACCGGTCGCTCGCCCGCGCAGGAGAGCCTGTGAACGGTACCCCTGGGTATGTAGAGCTTCTCTCCGGGGGCGGGGGAGAGGACCTCATCGCCAAGCTCGACCTGAGCGTCTGGGTCGAGGACGACCCAGAGCTCGTCGCGGTGGTGGTGGTACTGGCTCGAAAGGATGCCGCCCGGGTCCACGGTGATGACCTTAACCGTGCAGGGAACGTTATGGGCGTACTGCTCGAACCTGCCCCAGGGCTTCTCTACTTTTAGGGAAGGTGGCCTGCCACTGTCCACGAAGCGCGTCTCCTCCTCCATGTTAGGGCAGTTTAAACCATTCGTGCCCTTTATGGGAGGCAGGAGGCAGTTCCTGGGTGCGAGAGGCTCGCACCGGGGTCGCTACCGTGATTAGATGTAGCCGTCGGGTTCTTGCCGGACGCCGACTGTAGATCGTCGATGGCTACTTTAGAAGGAGGGACGTATGCCCAGGCTCGAGGTCGAGGGGGTCGGCGCGTTCGACGTGGAGGAGGGGAAGCGGCTGGTCCTGGCGATAGAGGAGGACGCTGGCGTGGATATTCTCCACAACGTCGGCCCACAACTACAAAATCAATAAGGAGTTTCGCTTCAGGGCCGTGATCACTGAGGAAGGCTATCAACTGCGCTGTGTGGAGGATTAGAGAATATGCAAAGGAGGCATGAAGCAGTCGTAGTGGTCAGTGTGTAGTTCGTCGATAGGCCTGCATCGAGAGCGAAATAGACGATGACAGCGTAGCTTGACTACTCCTAAGAATGTTCTGTTATCAGAGGAGGAATGAGTGCCTAAGCTAGAGGTCGAGGGCGCAGGGACATTCGACGTTCCTGAGAATAAGCGGTTGGTTCTGGCGATCGAGGAAGATGCCGGGGTGGACATCTTGCACCGCTGTGGTTCTTACGCTAAGTGCACCACCTGCCGGATCGAGTACCTCGAAGGCGAGCCTGACATGATGACGAAGGCGGAGCTCGAGGTACTCGAAAACCGTAATCTCCTCGGGCAGGTGCGCCTCTCGTGTCAGGCCGTCTGCGACCACGATATGAAGGTGCGGGTCCTCATGACTGTGACCTCTACCGGCCTCGACGGCCCCGGCAACAAGCCCGAGCCCGAAATCACGCCTCCCCCCGAGTGGACGGAGAAGCCGGCGTAGAGCCTGACGGAACCCGCCAACGTTAGGAGAGGTTGGGAACGACCTCCCTGGCGAAACGCTCGACCATGACGGGCTCGTAGGCGACGCGGGGCATGTAGATGATGAAGTAATTGACCCCGGCCTCGACCCTCGGGCGCAGGCGCTCGACGATCTCCTCCGCCGTGCCGACCATGAACCGGTCAGAGTACTCATCATAGCTCATACCGCCCCGGGCGAGGGCCGTCGTCTCTACCGGATCGTCACCCTCGTCCAGCAGGTAGACGTTCATGGAAGTAGAGCGGGTTATCTCCTCGTAGTCGCGCGCCAAATCGTCGCAGTGCCCTTTTAGCACGCCGAACTTGTGGCGCAGCCTGTCAGGGCCGCCGAAGACGTTGCAGGCATCGCCCCACCGGGCCACCAGCTTCAGCGTCACCTTTTCGCCACTGCCCCCGATCCAGAACGAAGGATGCGGCTTCTGCACCCCTTTCGGCTCGTTTATGGGCTTGTCTATGGTGTAGAACTCGCCCTTGAATTGCGGCTCGTCCTCGGTCCACATGCGGTGGATGATCTGGCAGGCTTCCCTGAAGGCTCGCATCCTCTCCGGCACCTCGGGGAAGCCGTAGCCGTAGGCCCGCCACTCGTGCTCGTACCAGCCTGCCCCGAGGCCGAAGAGCAGCCGACCGTTGCTCATCACGTCCACCGTCGAGGCCACCTTCGCCAGAAGCGCCGGGTTGCGGTAGCCGTTGCAGGTGACCATCTGGCCGATCTTTATCCTCTCGGTGTCGCGGCTCAGGCCTGCGGTGGCCGTCCAGCACTCGAAGACGGTCTCTTTTTCGGGGGTGGGGACGGTGTGGAAGTGGTCGTAGACCCAGATCGAGTCGTACCCGCCGCTCTCCTCGGCTACCTTGGCGACCCGGGTCATCGCCTCGTACTGCTCGTGCGGGTCCTCTATCTCGACCAAATCCATCCGCCAGCCCTGCGGAACGAAAACGCCGAACTCCACCGCCACGCGAAACCTCCTCGATAGCTTCCGTACGCATCATACCCCGATGGAATATGCCGGAACGCTACCCTTTGGAGAGGGAGGCTTTGTCGTCGGCGTTGCGGGCGACGACAAAGAGCAAGTCGGAGAGGCGGTTGACGGCCTTGAAGGCGTCGGGGTGCGTACGGGCGTAGCCGGCGGCGGCGAGGCTGCGCTCCGCGCGGCGCACCACCGAGCGGGCGACGTCGAGGAGGGCGCCTAGCCTCGTCTCCCCGGGGACGACGAACTGGTTGGGGATCTCGGTCCGGTTCCGCCACTCTTCGAGGGCGGCGTCCAGGTACTCCAGGTCGCTCGCGCCAACTACGTTCTCCTCGTCCGGCATAGCGACGTCGCCCATGATCCTGTAGAGGAGGCGCTGCAGCCCAATCAGGAGCCCGGCCAAGTCCTCTTCCACTTTACCGGCCTCCGCGCGGGCCAGTCCTATAAAGGAGCTCGCCTCATCCGCGTCGCCCAGGACGATGATGCGGGCGTCGTGTTTGGAGATACGGCCGGCGCCGAGCAGGGTGGTGGTGCCGTCGTCGCCGCCCCTGGTAGCGACGGGTGGCCTCTTATCCTCGGTCATGCTTTGTCCTTCCCTTTCCTGCACGGTGGTAGAATCGCTTTTCGTGAGGGTCTGGATGAAATTTCCCCTGAGTCCGGAAGGCCCCTTGGGACGGGCGGCCTCAGTCGCGGCTCGCCACCCATCTTACCGGATCGAGGGCGAGAACGGCACGGCGAAGGTCGCCGTCGAGCTCGAGCTGCCGGAGGAGTGGCAGCCTCTGGACGACCTCGGAAAGCTCCTCAGGGGCGAGAAGGAGGCCGAGTACGTGGCGGATGGCACGGCGGTGTCGGGCGAGGAGCTCTTCGGGGGGTTGAGGTGCTTCTTGCGCAAGCAGCGCCGGGGCGCGCCGGCGATTGAGTGGTGCACGCCCAAGAAGCTCGCCGGTAAGCAACTCTTCCCATGTAAGCAGATCCAGGTCTACGACAACGATCACGCCACGACGAACTCCTGGTATACCTTCGGCGAGATGGGCGAGGACGGCGTCTTCAGGGTGGACAAGGAGGGGCTCACGGAACGCGTCCTCTCTGACCTCGGGTCCTGCGCGCGGTGCCCGATCCTGGACCTCGACGGAACGGCTGAGATTCTGGCCCGCCTCCCCGAAAGGATAGACCCGAACCGCGACGAAGCCTGGCGCTACAGGGGCGGCGGACCTTTGACGAGCCGATCCGTGGCGAAGAACAACGAAGCCGCGCCCGAAGAGACCGTGCCGCCCGAGCCGAAGGAGGGCCTCTTCGAGCGCCTCGCGAAGGGCGTGCGGAGCAGCGGCGCCGGGGTGGTGGCGGCTTCGGGGGTGGCTCCGGGCTCGCGCAACGTACCCCCGACGCGCTACGAGGACGTCGGCGGAATGCGCGAGACTATAGCGCTCGTGCGCGAGTCCGTCGAGCTCCCGATAACGCACCCGGAGATCTTCGAACGCCTGGGGATACGTCCCCACAAGGGGATACTCTTCTACGGCCCACCAGGGACCGGCAAGACGCTCCTAGCCCGCGCGGTCGCGCGCGAGAGCGGAGCGCACTTCGTAGCGGTCTCTGGGCCGGAGATCCTAAACAAGTACTGGGGCCAGAGCGAGGCGCGCCTGAGGAGTATCTTCGCCGAAGCCAAAGCGAAAGCGCCGGCCATAATCCTCTTCGACGAGATAGACTCCTTCGCCTCCTCGCGCGACATGATGAGCGAGAGCTTCGAGGCTACCCTTGTCTCCCAGCTGCTCTCGCTCATGGACGGGATGAACGACTTGGGGCGCATCTGCGTCATCGCCACGACCAACCGGCCTTCGGCGCTGGATCCTGCGCTCCGTCGTCCGGGCCGCTTCGACCACGAGATCGAGGTGGGCCTCCCCGACGCCGAGGCGCGGCTCCACATCCTGAAGATACACACTAACGGAATGCCTAAAGCACCCGATCTCGACCTCAAACAGGTCGCCGCCCTGACGCGCGACTACTCGGGGGCGGACCTCGAGGCTCTGGGTCGCGAGGCAGCGCTCGTGTGTATGCGGCGCACGATCAACCTGCGCGACTTCGAGAAGAGGATCTCACCACACAATCTGGGGAGGCTCTCCGTAACCACCTACGACTTCCGTACCGCAATGAAGCGAGTTGGCCCGAGCGTCCGGCGCTAGAGCAAGACCGACATCTGGCGACCGGTTGACCTAAGCATTCAGGCAGGAACCCGTCCCCAAGCTGCTCTCGCCAGCTCTCTGAGTTCACGGGCAGCGTGTAAGGCATCGGGAGCTAAAGAGTAGAGGTTAGGGCAGAGCTCCACGCAGCACGAGGGGCCTTCAGGGAAATCGACTCGCTGGAAGAGGTCCCCGAGCGGGATGATCCCCATTCCCGGTTGCAGGTGCAGGTCTCCCAGCCCGTAGACGGAGTGCTCGGAGACCGCCGGCTCTCCGATAAGGTTGGTCTTCATCAGGTTGTCGTGGAGGTGCAGGTGGCGGACGAGGGGCGCCACGGCGGCGCACTCCTCTAAGTAGTCGAAGCCGAAGAAGTCCGCTGCTAGGGCCGCGTGCCCCACGTCGAGGCAGATGCCGATCCCGGGGGAATCTACTGCGGAGATCTGCTCGGCTAGCTCCCAGAGCCAGACGGAGTAGTCGTAGACCGCGCCGCGGACGATGGGCAGCTCGGGGTAGTAGTTCTCGACGGCGATAGCCACGCTTAGCTCCCCGGCCAGGTCTCCCGCCTCGCGCAAGGCGGAGCGCTCGGCGGCGAGCTGGTCATTGAGGCTGTACCGGGCGTCGCGCAGGCCTATCCTCTGGCCAGCGTGACAGACCAACACGCTCGCGCCTATGCCGCTAGCGAACTCAATGCTGGCGTTGAGGACTTTACGCTGGAGGTCGTGGGTGGTCAGGTCCATGAGGTTTATCTCCAGCGGGGCGTGCACGGTGTAAGCCAAATTCGCCTCGAATAACGATTCTCGAACGAACCGTAGTCGCGACGCGACGAGGTCGCCGCCGAGGATGACCCCCAGCTGGTCCGGGAAGACCTCGACGAAGTCCGGACCGGCGCTCTTCGCGACTTCGAGATCCACGGCAAGGTCGCGGACACCGTCCCCTGGACACGGGTATGGAAGACTTATACCTACCCCCCGAATGGTCATGCGGCTCCTCCCTCCCTTGAAACCGTAGACTGCGACCACGGAAGCTCATGCCCGGGTAACCGACGAATCCTTTGCGCCCGGTCGTGAAAGCTAAACGAAAAGTGGTGCATACGTGGGAGCATTGTAGGCTGAGAAATCGTTCCTTGAGTGAAAAGAGCGTTAACGGCGGGTAAAACCTGCGTTTACCCGGCTACCCGGCTTTGTACAATGTGCTCCTGTTTCTATTCAAGACGAGCGGACCGATAGGAGATCCGGGATATGAGCAGCTACGAGGATTACACGCAGACATCCGAGAACTACGACAAGACGCGGGAGCCGGTGGGGACCGAGATCTCCGTAGGTTGCTTCGCTCACGGGCCGGTGCCGCTGGACCAGATGGTGGTGCTCGACGCCGGGTGCGGCACCGGCAACTACGCCCAGGCGATGCTGCACTACGTCGGACAGATCGAGGCTGTAGATCTGAACCCCGGCATGCTGGAGGTCGCATCGCAGAAGTTGTCGGGGCCTCAAGCGGGGGGAAGTATCTCGTTCCACTCTGCCCGGATCGACGAGCTACCCTTCGAGGACGAGACGTTCGACGGGGTCATGATCAATCAGGTCCTCCACCACCTACCGGACGACGCCAAGAAGGGCTTTCCTATCCACCGCAATGTCTTCGGGGAGTTCGCTCGGGTCCTGAAGACCGGCGGGATCCTCGTGGTCAACACTTGCTCACAAGAGCAGCTACGCCACGGTTACTGGCACTACCACCTGATCCCGGAGGCCGCCGACGCCCTCCGGAGCCGCTACGCCCCCCTCGACGAGCTGGTCGAGATCCTCGACGATTGCGGCTTCGCATACCGGGGAAGGTTCGCGCCGCTCGATGCCACGGTCCAGGGCGAACCCTACTTCGACCCTCGTGGTCCACTCGATAAAGGGTGGCGGGACGGCGACTCGGTGTGGTCGCTGGTCTCAGAAGAGCGACTGGAACGGGCTTGCTCACAGATACAGGAGCTAGACGAACGGGGCGAGCTCGAAGCCTATCTAGCGCGCAATGATGTCCGCCGCCGCGACATAGGCCAGGTAACGGTCCTCTTCGCGCTCCGAAGGTAGGCGCTCCACCACGACGTTCCGCTTTGCGTGAATCTACTTGGAGTTAACGCGGAGTTAACATTTAGTTTACAATGAGGCGGCTGCACCCTTAACCTAGATCGGACAAAGTACATGCTGTCGCCTTATGCTCGAAGAGAAGCAGTATCTGACGGTGTCCAAGCAGTACTGACAGGCGTACCATTCTTCGGAGCCCCGCGGCCGGGGATCGTTGGTATCGAACGCCTGAGCGGTGCGCTCACCAATCAGAGTTATAAGGTGACTACGGATGGTGGGGTCTACGTGCTACGGCTAGCGGGCGAGGGGACTTGCGAGTTTGTGGATCGGTCAGCCGAGGGGCACAACGCGCGGGTCGTTGCGGCCACCGGCGTCAACGCCGACGTCCTCTACTTCGACGCGAAGGTCGGCACGATGCTGACCCGTTTCGTAGAGGGGGTCTCCATGGAGGAGGTAAGTTTCCACCGGGACGCGGGGGCGCTGTCTCGCGCCACGCTGGCGCTCAGGCGAGTTCACCGCCTAGGTACAGTTTTCAGGTCTCGTTTCGACGTTTTCGCCAGGATCGGCCGCTACCTCGACCTCTTGTTCGAGCTGGGGATGACGCCGCCAGAGGACTACTACGAGCTGGAGCGGGAGACGGAGGTGATACGCCTGGCGATAGAGGCGTCGCCTGCGCCCCTCGCGCCCTGCCACAACGACCCATGGCCGGGGAACTTCCTCGACACGGACGAGCGTGCCTACATTATCGACTGGGAGTACTCCGGCATGAACGACCCGGTGTGGGATCTCGCCGACCTCTCGGTCGAGGCGGGGCTGGGGCCCGAGCAAGACCGGATGATGCTTGAGGTCTACCGCGGTGGCCCGGCGCCAGCGACGCTCTACTCGCGTCTGGCGCTCTACAAA
>DATDKT010000084.1:0-6939 GCA_036519775.1 Rubrobacteraceae bacterium | reverse complement strand
GGCCGCGAAGGCGGCAGTCTCTCGGTCAGCCGGAGCGCTCGCCCAGGCATCCACGGCCCGCTTGAGGGCTATGCCATCCACGGCTTGAAGGATCGTGAAAGAGGCCGCCATCGTCACCGCCGCCGCGAGGCCAAAGGGCGCCAGTCCTGCACCTACTCCGGGCTTGGCACTAATGGAGTAGTACAGAGCGACCAGGCCGCCAAGCAGGAGGAGGAAGCCGAAGTACTCAGCGAGGTGAACGGCGGTCCAGATATCGCTACGGGCGTACTCCATGAAGACGGCAGGATTGTCCATGGGATCTTCCCTAGAGGGATGAAAGTACTCCGAAAACAGGATCACGATGATCCCGAGGGGCAGTGCCACCGCTCCTATGCGGGTAGTGATCGCGTCATTCCCTCCGACTTGCCGACCGGTGACTTCGCGTGCGTCCATCACCTTCTCCTTTACGCGAGGGCCGTACCTGCCCACTATACGCTTCTGGCACTGGGGTGGTGGCGGGCACACTCCCAAAGGACTAGATCTAGGAACCTGCTTGGCGAACTTCTGAGAATGTCGCACACCGGACCCACAACGGCTATAGGTGATGCGGGCGTGGGAATGGGCTGGTCATAGAAGGGGCCGGGAGAAGGAGCTTGTGGTTTCAGCAAGCCTACGATGATGTCATCGACAAGAGATCGTCAAATTCCCGGCCCCGCCTAAAAAGGTGAGGGTCTCTTACCCGCTAGCAGCGTTCGCTACACGCAAACCGGCCCTACCTTGTGTCCCCTTAGTTTCCGAGAATGAAGGCTCTCGAAAACTCGGTGAATACCGCTAGTAGCCGGTCCTATGCAAGGGTAGCGGACCGGGGCTGTAAGCCTTCTTGGCAGCTCGGTGAATAGAGGCGCTCCGCCCATTCTCGGATGCTTCCTCTTCTCCACCAGATCTTAGATCCAGCGCCGAACCTGCGCCTTGTATCGGAGGTACTCTTCGCCGAACTTCCGCTCTAGGTAGCGCTCCTCGCGCTCGATCACCCCACGATCAACGACGCCAAGAACCAAGGGAAGTAGCAGGGCAACCCACAGCCCATTAAGGCGAACCGCGATGCCAGCGTATATCAGCGCGCTGGCAACGTAGAGCGGGTTGCGAGTATAGCGGTAAGGCCCTTCGTCCACGATAGTAGTGACTGGCTCGTACGGATTTATGTTAGTTCCTGCATTACGCAGGGCGCGGTCTCCGAGGAAGCCCAGGATTAACCCACTGCCGATCAGCAGCCAACCAAGCACTCGGGCGACCGCGCGTGGCAAAAAGGTGACGGGTAAGAAGTAGCTCGCTAGCAGCCCAGCGGAAAGTCCCCCAGCGTAGATCAGCGGTGGGTGCGCGATTACTCCTGGGGTATCCAGAATATCGTCATGCGCGTCGTTGTTCTTTTGGTCGTGGTCTTCAACAGACATAGGCCACCTCATGTGCTCTTAGTGCTTCACACTCATACCTAAGATCACTATATCCATGGCGCAAGTTTAATGGAAGGCGCGCAAACACCCCAAGAGGTGGTCGTTGCCTGTTTCTGCTTTTCCCTATCAGATTCCGAGAACACTAGCCTTCTCGGCAGCTCGGTGAATAGAGGCAACGGGGCAGCCCTTAGCTTGGGGCTTCACTAGCGAACATTCACGAACGTACGTATTAAGACTACGAATCAGAAGGTCGCAGGTTCGAGTCCTGCCGAGCGCACTACTCAACGGCAGTGTGGTAGCTCTGAGCGCATTCTGAGACATCGCGAGCCTTGCGGAAACTGGGCACGAGGTACACCAACTACACCAATTAGTACACCAACCCACCAGAAACGACGCTGAACAATGAGCAACCTCATACGTGAGAATTCCGCTTAGATAAGTGGGTTCTTGAACAAGCAGCAACAACTGCAAACACACTGAGACTGACTCTTAATCTCTAGGTTCCAGGTTCGAGTCCTGAGCGGCTCACTTCTATATTCCCGACCGCGCGTTTAGTCTTCATGTTTGACGGGTATGCAGCAAGCAGAGTAGGCAAGCGAACCATCGGAAGGGAGATGGAACGCGATGTAAGAGTCGCGGTTCTCGCAGCGAAGGCAAGCGAGCCGACTCAGAAGGAGGCGAAGCGCGATGTAGTCGCTGCTTCTAGTCCTAAGGCCCCGGATTGATCCCTGGGGCCTCTTCTTTTGTCCATTCAGAGTAGTGAACACCTGTGAGATGATATATCTCCAGTATCGCCGAGAGCATCGTAGCGCTAACTTTACTTGGTATATTCATCTACAGGGCTTCAGAAGAAGCCAGATCCTGCTAGATCTTCGATCGACGCGCATGCTGTGTCCCCCACCGCGCCCAGCGTGAAGCAAATCGGCTCTTTGCCCCAGTCCTAACGCATAAGGATTCGCCGGGCTGCATATGAGCTTCCGAGATCACCCCTTCTGAAACTGTCCGAAAAGGGGTCGTGTGGTGTTAGTTCAGTACTCTAGCACGTATGAGAAAGACGTATCCAACCGACCTCTCCGACACCGAGTGGTCCTGCATAGAACCCCATATTCCTACCCCTAAAGCCCCTGGACGACCCAGAGTACATCCCTTGCGCGAGGTCCTAAACGCCATCTTCTTCATCGTTCGCAGCGGCTGTGCCTGGCGCCTACTGCCCCACGACTTCCCTCCTTGGAAAACCATCCACCATTACTTCAGAACTTGGCGTATCGATGGCACCTGAGAAAGGTTGCACGCCGCCTTGCGCGAGCGAGTGCGCGTCCGTATGGACAGAGATCCTCGGCCAAGCGCCGGCATCGTCGATAGCCAGTCGGCTAAGAGCACCGGCGTGGGAGGAGAGCAGCGAGGATACGACGGCGGCAAGAAAGTGAAGGGCAGAAAGCGCCATTTACTCGTAGATACGCAGGGCTTGGTGCTCAAAGCCAAGGTACATGCTGCCAGCATCATGGACTGGGACGGAATCAAGATGCTGCTAGCGCAGGCAGACGTAGAGTTCCCGCGCCTCAAACACTTGTGGTTGGATAGCGCCTACAGAGGTGAGGACAAAGGCAAGGATTGGGTGGAGAAGGCTCTGGGGTGGAGCGTGGAGCTCGTCGAGCGTCCGCGCAAGCCCACCCCCGAAGAGGTGCTGAAGTCGTGGGCCGAGCAGTGGCTCAAAGAGGGTGTGAAGGTCGATTGGGAGAAGCTTTTGCCACCTAAAGGCTTCCAGGTGCTGCCGAAGCGGTGGGTGGTGGAACGCACTTTTTCTTGGACAGACCAGAACAGGAGGATGAGCAAGGACTATGAAAGGCTAACCGAGACAAGTGAGGCGTTTATCTACGTAGCGATGAGCCGTCTGATGGCGAGGAGATTGGCCCGCTCGTGAGGCTTTTCGGACGGTTTCTCTGAAACTGTCCGATTGGCTAAGCGAACGGAACTCTGCGGTGTGCTAGGTCGCTACTGGTCGTCGGGTTTGGGCGGCGGGTTCATTTCCGCGGCCCCGGTACAGGGCGCGCCGGACTCGGGCGTCTGTGGGCCTTTCCTGTAAGCCAGGATGAACTCCCGGAGTTTGGAGTCGTCGACGCTCTTGAGCCGCAACTGCTTGCCCCACGCCGAAGCCACAACCGGGCTCGACAAAGACGGGTAGGGGCTCGCCAGCAGGCAGTCCTGGCTCTCCACGAGCCGCCGCAGCTCCTCTTTCTGGTCCTCGGGCAGGTCGGCCCTGTAAGTGATCCACACCGCCCCGTGCTCGAGGGTGTGGACGGCTTTCTCCTCGAGCACCTGCTGCTCGTAGAAGCCTGCGTTTTGCCACACGGGGTTGTGTTCCCCGCCGACCGGCGGTATCTGCTCGTAGACGATGGCCCCATTATTGTGTTGGAGGCTGAGGTTCTCGAAGCTCTTGACACCCGGCACATCGGACGAAGCTTGGTGCTGATCGCTCAAGAGGACGAGGGGTACGAAAGCTCCGAGCGCGGCCCCCGCTATCATCCCCAACGCTACGACGAGTATATGCAACCGACGTAGTCTTCCGACCGTTTCTTCCTTGTGACCATTGGACTGGTCCTGTTCGCTAACCGAAGCCATAATCGTCGAGAGTGTAGCGTGTCGGACGAACCCCCACAGGGCCGCCGCGAACGTAGTCTTGACGGAGTTCCCTTCGTTCTAGCAATTCCCCGCTACCTTAACGCTCGAACATAGTGACCACCGCCTAGATCAGCACCCCAGCCCCAAGAAACGGTCCGAAAAGTCCGAATAAGTGTCAAATTGAGGCTCTGCGAGTCCACAAAACGGGGCAAAAGCACTATTTCCTGGCCGTAGTAGACACACAAATTTACCGTTGAGACTCCGCTCCAACTACTTTTCGGACAGTTTCTCTAGGCAGCGCGGTGAATAGAGGCAGCCCGCCCCTACCCTAGGCGCAAGCTTCTTAGCAAAATAGTGCATTTGCATCATGCGCCAGCCCTTAGCATCTCTTACCCTTGTAGCAAACGTTCCGGTGGAGAGCGTAGCACACCGAGAAAGAGGAGTTGCTTTATGACTGCACAGAAGACCTCTGGCGGGCTCGATTTCGAGACTCTCAAGCGTGCGATTGAGCAGAGCGACGCCGACTCGCTCACTAACTTCTACGCCGAAGACGCCGAGGTGCTCACTGTCAACCGCAACACCACCCCAAGTTCTCCTCAGGTGCTGCGCGGCAAGGAGACGATTACCGAGTATCTCGCAGACGTCTGCGGTCGGGACATGACTCACCGGGTCGAGAACGAGGTTGTAGGTCAAGATCGTATAGCGTTCAACGAGGCGTGCGAGTACCCGGACGGCCTTAGGGTCTTAGGTGCGGTTACGCTGGAGGTGCGCGACGGCCAGATCGTCCGCCAGGTGAACGTCGAAGCCTGGGACGAGTAGGTCAGAGCAGCAAGGGAGACTATAGGATTCGAATAGAAGGCCGGTGCGTAACGTAAGAGCCTCAGCCCTTTCTATGCCTTGCGGTTTGCAACAACAGCTAGAAGAGGCCCCTCTATGGTCGCGAGCTCTTTATCCAATGTTGTCCTCACCCTTTGCTACTTATGTTATGTGCTGGCACTGTCAAAGAGGTAGCTAGCCCGCAGGGGAAAGCGGGAGGAAAGAGGTAGATATGGAAAACCAGGAAGGCAACGTACCCCAGTGGCACGTCGTGGGAGACTGGTTCGATGTCTGTAGGTGCGATATCCCCTGCCCCTGCGAGTTCGCCCAGCCTCCAACCGATAACTGGTGTGAGGGCGTGCTCGCCTGGAACATCCGAGAAGGGAACTACGGCGACGTGCGGCTGGACGGCTTAAACATTATTGGCGTAGGCGCCTTCGAAGGTAACATATGGGCCGGGGCCAAGGCCACCTTTGGGTGGTTCATCGACGAGCGAGCCGACGAGCGGCAGCGCGAGGCCCTGCAGCAAATCTTCAGCGGCCAGGCGGGAGGTTCCCCCGCATACTTCGCCGAGCTCATCGAGGAAGTGCGCGGTGTCGAGTTCGTCCCCATAGAGTTCGAGGTTGCCGACGATCTGGCCTACTGGCGAGCGGAGATACCGGGTAAGGTTGTGGCCAGCGCCGAGGCGTTGACGGGACCGATGACGCCCCCGGGAGAGCGGGTACAGTTACTCAACCCACCGGGGAGCGAGGTTGGCCCGAGTGGAAAAGTGGCAACCTGGGGAAGCGCGATAACTAACCGGGCGGAGGGCTTCGGTTTCGAGTTTGAGTGGGACGGCAAGTCCAGCAAGCACATTCTCTTCGGGTGGACTGGCCCCTAGCTGTAGAAGGAGCTTGGGGAAGTGGAGGTACAGGATACGGAATATGCAAGCGCGTTCACGCCGTCGGTTCTAGAGCAGTGGCGCAGGCGCGAGAACCTCTTTCCGGGGCTTGCCCTTCTGATGCTAACTGTGGTGGGCTGGGTCTATATCGCTTACCAGACGAGCACTATGGACTCTATGGAGACTATGACTATGGAGGCTATGAGCGGTGCGAGGATAAGCACGATGGGAGGGTTCGTCCCGTTCGTATCGGGCTGGACGGCGATGATGGTCGCCATGATGATACCGGCCACACTCCCTCTGATCCTGCTCTACCGTATCGTTTCTCGCCAGCGCTTAAACCCCATCCGGGCAAGGGTTGGCATTGTAGCCCTATTCTTGGGCTACATAGCGGTCTGGGCTGTTGCAGGACTACCCGTCTATGCTTATGCCTTAACGGCCCAAAGCATAGGTCGATTCGCAGTTGTGTTACCGGCTGTGCTCTTGGTTATCGGGGGGGTATATCAGTTCACTTCGTTGAAGCGCAGCTGCCACGCGCGTTGCAGCAGCCCGCTGTTCTTCCTTATGCAGAAATGGAAACCGGGAACAGCAGCAGCGCTACGGCTAGGGGTGTTACACGGCCTCGACTGCCTGGGTTGCTGTGCAGGACTCATGGTAGGGCTAATAGCACTGGGCATGATGAACCTCGTCCTGGTCTTCACGGCTGCGCTCATCATCTTCGCCGAGAAGACACTACCCGAGAGCCATCGCGTCGCGCGTCCCCTTGGCTTTCTGATGATAGCAGGCGGGATGGCGGTCTTCGGATTCTCTCTGCTTGGTGGGATGGAAAACGGGATTGAGTCTCCTATGACGGAACCAGGGATGCCTGCTATGGAGGAACCAGGGATGCCTGCTATGGAGGACAGCATGGAGAACATGGAGGAACCAGGGATGGGATCCATGTAGCCATCAAGCGAGGAAAGGAAGTGATCTACAGGACAGCGATTATTAGTCATTAGCCGCTGAAACACAATAACGAAGGAAGGAGAAACCCTAATGGCGTGGCATATCACCGGAACCGACCTCGGGCCGTGTAGTTGCGATCTTGGCTGTCCGTGCATCTTGGGCGCGATGGAAGGTGACCGGGGCTGGTGCTCGGCTGTCCGACTCTACAACATCCAAAGCGGCGATATCGACGGCCTCGACGTGAGCGGC
>DATDKT010000083.1:0-3958 GCA_036519775.1 Rubrobacteraceae bacterium | reverse complement strand
AAATAATTCCCACGCCGCCCATGGCCATTGTACCGTCCTCCGCGCTCGCCCCCGGTCCGCTACCCCCTGCCGAGGACCGAGGCTATGGGCTGCTGGTCGCGCCAGCCGGCCGCCTGCCACAGAACATGTCTAACAGCGTTGAGGCCCTCCTCGCGCAGCACCTCTACGAGGTCGGGCAGGCCCTCACGCTCTATCTCTTCCAGGGGCTTGAGGTGAGGAGGAGTATCCCTCATCGTTTCGTCGTTCTTCCGCGCTTAGGTCTGCTGATCTTCTGGAGCAGAAGACCTAGTTTTCCAGTACTTCGGTCTCGCCTTGCGGCTCGTACTCAGGTGTTCCGGCGACGGCGATCATCGGATTACCGTCCTTGCTCACAGTCAGCCGGAACACGTCCGGCCGCGCGTAGTGACCGGCCACGTCGAGGTTCCACTTGGGCCCGCGCATCTGCCTCGGGTCTAGCTCAGCGTAGAGGATCCCTTCTTCCTTATGAAGGGGCTCGGCGATGAACTCACCGTCGGGACCGACGATGACGCTGTCACCTTTGTTGATCCACTCCCCAGCTTCAGCGTAGTATTTCGCCTTGAATTCGAACCGCTCCGGGATGTCCTCCTTGCGCAGAGCGATGGAGCATCCGAGCACGTACACCCGCCCCTCCTTGGCGATGTGCCTGAGGGTGGACAGCCAGGGCTCGCCCCGGTCCCAGGTGGGAGCGAGGTAGATCTGCACTCCCCAGGCATACAGGGCATAACGCGCCAGCGGCATGTAGTTCTCCCAGCAGATCAGGCCGCTAAGCTTACCGAAGGGGGTGTCGTACACCTCGAGGGTACTGCCGTTACCTTGTGCCCAGATCATGCGTTCGGGGGCGGTTGGTACCAGCTTCTGGTGCTTGCCCAGCAGGTTGCCCTCGGCATCGATGTAGAGCAGGGTGTTGTACAGGCTAGCGTTGCTCGCCTCCGCGTTACGCTCGTTCAGGCCCACTACCACGTAAACGCCGGCTTGCCTAGCGGCCCGACAGAGTTGCTCGGTAGTCAAGCTGGGGATTGCCACCGACTGATCGAGCAACTCCCCGTACAGGTCGGCAAGCATCTGGTGCTCTCCGGGAGGAATACGCCACACCCAGTCCGGATAGGTGGGGATGAAGGCCTCCGGGAAGACCACCAAGCGAACGTCGTCATCTTGTGCTGCCTTGGCGATCAGCTCGCAGGCTTTGGCAACAGTGGCTTCGCGGTCCATGAATATTGGTGCGGACTGCACGGCGGCGATCTTAAAGGTCGACATGATGTGTAGGCACCTCTTTCGTTTAGTGCTGATGGTAATACTTTCGAACTTTCAGCGTCGTCGAACCAGAATTGTGCAGTCAACCAACGGCCATCCCTAGGGCCACTCTGCTCCTTTGGCTTAAGTTCTCTTCGTAAAGTTGCTCAAGGAGTATGCCAATTCCTTTGGGTAAGGGATATAGTTGGGCTGTAGGCAAAGTTCGCTGTGAAAGCGGGAATAGGAGGACACCCTATGTCGGACCTCTACCATGATGGGCAGCGCCTCCTCCAGGATCGATTCGACACCCGCCGCCTAGCCGACCGTATTGACGAGAGGCTGGTGGACGACATGATCGACGCGGACGACAAGGCCTTCATCGAGAGACTGGACATGTTCTTTATAGCGACGGCCGACGAGCAAGGGTACCCCAACTGTTCCTATAAGGGTGGGGAGCCAGGCTTCGTGCGGGTCGTGGACGAGCATACGGTGGCCTTTCCCAACTACGACGGCAACGGAATGTATTTGTCGGCCGGCAACATGTTGGCTAACCCCAACGTTGGGATGCTGTTCATAGACTTCGAGCGGGGGCGGCGGCTGCGGCTCAACGGGGTAGCGAGCATAAACGAGCATGACGAGTTGATAGAGCGCTACCCTGAGGCGCAGTTCGTCGTACGAGTGCGGGCGCGCGAGGTCTTCCCGAACTGCCCGCGCTACATCCATAAGTACCAGCTCGTGGAACACTCTCGGTTCGTGCCGAAAGCGAGCTGCCCAACACCGGTGCCCGAGTGGAAGCTGTCGGCTTGGGCGAGGGACGTCCTACCCACCAACGATCCGGCACGAGACGAGATATGAACCTCTGCCTCTCCTCAGCGAAGAAGTTGAGTATGGGTATCCATGGTGGCATCCTAAAGGAGTGCGGATTCTTGCGTGTTACTGGCGTGCCTGGGTCGTTGTGACTCGCGACGTCACGGTGCCCGAGTGCTGACGGAATCGTTGAGAGACCGGGGGATGGAGTACCCTGACGAGCTTCGCTTCGTGACCTACCTCTCTCCCGGCATCCCCCTGGCGTTCTTCGAGGCCGTCGTCGAGCATGTGCGATTGGTTTTGGGGCAACGAGTCTCACTTTTGGTGGAATCACGAGTCTCGGGGCCAGTGAAGGGAAGCGGCGATCCCTTCTCTACGGGAGAGGCTGATGTTGGCTTTATGTGTGCTCCGTCGTTTCTCTGGCTGCGCGAGTTGGAGGATCCACCGGTAGAGCTACTCGGGGTGGCACCAGTATTTCGAGATAACCGGGCTTCAGGGCAGCCCGTCTACTTCTCCGAGGTGGTCGTGAAGCGTGAGAACCCGGTTCAATCTTTTCTTGGGCTTAGAGGCTGCTCGTGGGCATACAACGACCCGTGCTCTTTGAGCGGCTACTACAATCTATTGAAGAAGCTGGTGGAGATAGGCGAGGACGAGAGTTTCTTCAGCCAAGTGTACTGCTCCGGGTCACACTTGAACTCGATGGAGATGATCACTCGTGGCGAGGTAGATGCGGCAGTCATCGACTCGAATGTACTGCAAACCAAGCTTCGGTCCTCTCCTGAACTGAGGTTGCGGTTGCGGGTCCTTGAGTCTTGGGGACCGTTCCCGATTCAGCCGGTAGTGGAACGCTCCAGGCTTCATCAGGAGCTGAAGGACCGTCTGCGCATTAGTCTGCTGACTATAGGTTCAGGCCAACATGAGCCATCCGCCCTTGCAGAGTTTGGCTTAGAGCGCTTTGCTCCCGTTACCTACGAACACTACGCCTCCGAAGAGCAAGCCCTGCGGGAGTGCGAGTGTGCTACTCTCATAAAACTCACTCCCCTGCTATGACAAGAGTATCGAAGCTTTTTCTCAGCTTTGCGTTTTGCCTGCAAAACAAAGGATTTTGAAGAGCTGCCGGACTAGGATTCGAACCTAGACTAACTGATCCACTAGAGTCAGGCGTAGTTAGGATCAAGCTGAGACCATGATACGACCACTTACGCTACCACCTATGGGTGGAGGTCCACGGGGGTTCGTAGGGACTCAACGACATCGCCTCCCAAGCAGAACCCCGTAAACGGAGGCCTAAAGGGACCAGCGGGGGTCCATGAGATCGCTGACCCTATCACTACGAAACAGAAGGCCGCAGGTTCGAGTCCTGCCGAGCGCGCTTCTTATTTCCCTGCAAATAAGGGGATTTTCTTGTACTTCGTCACGGGTTAAATACAAAAAGAACTGGAGCCCCAGCTCGTCGCTAGGACCCCAGCCCCTAAGTACCGCTCGTCGTCGTTAGACTCTAGCTCTTTTCGCCCTTGGTGGCCTTCTCGGTTTCCCTGGCACCCTGCTCGGCCGTCTGTATGCCCCCCTGCCAGTAGGAGAACATCGAGTCCATGAACTCCATGTACGCTCCCACCGACTCCTTGGTAAGAGTCTGCACGGCCTCCGCCTGGCGCTGTTGCTGGTCGGCCAGCTGCTGCGTGGCCTGCCGGTTCTCCTCGGCCTGGGTGTGTAGGGTGTTTATGGTCTGGTTGAAGAAGACCTCGGTGATCTGTGCGCTTCCTTCCTGGGCGGAGACACCACGCTCGGCAACCGTCTTATAGGACTGTACAAGAGCGTCGGTGAACTGATCGGCGGCCTCGTTTATCCTCTGCTGGCTCTGCTGGTCAGTCATAAAAGCTAGTTACTCTCCTTTCTGTTG
>DATDKT010000082.1:0-3228 GCA_036519775.1 Rubrobacteraceae bacterium | reverse complement strand
CCGCTGTCGTGAGCCTTCACGACACACGCGCGCTCCGGAAGCACTACAAGAAACGCGCGAACTTGGACTCGTGGGTCTCGAGGGATCATGAGGCGTAAATAGTGGATGAGGTGACGCACAAGAAGCTGGCGGCGCCGGACCGCTTCATGGACAAGATGCGCTACGGAGAGGACGCTCATCGCGGCAGGGAGTCGCGGTCTTGGAGCGGTGCAGCGATTGCGGGTAGGGAGCGTCTCGACCAAGGTCTTGAGGGCTTCCAGGGGGCCGCTCTTGATTATGCACCAGGATCGTCGCGAAACGAGAGGGGAGCCCGACCCGCGGCGGGGTCGGAGATCAGGCGGGGCCCGGTGCTTGAGAGCACGGACGCTCGTCCGTCGCCGACTACGAGCCGCCGGACGCGGTACCCAAGACCGGCTGGCGCTCCTGGCTTCTCACGACGCTTGCCGGACGCTCCGGTCCCAAGGTCGACATGGTGCTCACGGCCAGCCTGTCGCGCTCCACAACACCCATCGACCCGACCCTTGATGTCGCTGTCTCCCGATAGTAATATACATACACTATGAATGTTAATAGCAGTGACAAAGGACGGCGCACGCAGGCGGAGAGGAGGGCATCCACGAGGCGGGCCTTGCTCGACGCGGCGCGCTCCCTGTTCGCCGAGAAGGGCTACCACGGAGCGGCAGCCGAGGAGATCGTGGGGCGCGCGGGTCTGACACGCGGGGCGCTCTACCACCACTTTGAGGACAAGAAGGATCTCTTCCGAGTCGTGGTCGACGAGATGGAGGGCGAGATAGACGAGGAGATCGAGGCGGCGGAACGCGCGCAGTCTGGTCTCCCGGAGGCCGTGATGGCGGGATACCGCGCCTTCCTCGACGCCGTCCTCGACCCGGAGATGAGACGCACGTTCTTCCTCGAGGGGCCTTCGGTGCTGGGCTGGGAGTGGCGTGAGATAGATGCGCGGCATGCGGTGGGCAAGATCGAGGAAGGCCTCGAGTCCCTTATCGCGGAGGGCTTCATGGAATCCCAGCCGGTCAGGCCGCTGGCCCGCCTGATCAACGGCGCGCTACTCGAGGCGGCGTTTTTCGTGGCCGCCTCCGAGGATCCTGAGACGGCGAGAGACGAGGCCTGGGGCGCCATGGAGCGCCTGGTGAGCGGCCTCATGAGTCGCCGCTCTAAGGCTTAAAGGTAGAACGAGGCATGCCTTAGGGCGACGACCCAAGGTCGCCGAACGTGGGCAGGCCCGGGAGGGTTCCTGCGGAAGTCGGCTTGCGTGAAAATTCGACAGGTAAGGAGTGGAGAGCGACGTGCTGCAAATGGTTTCGGTTCTGGGGGCGCTGGCGATACTGGGTGCCTACGCAGCCAGCCAGTTCGACCTCGTGGATACGTCGAAGCTCCCCTACCAGGTCGCGGTCTTTCAAAGGATGCCATCGGCCCGGCGCGCCAGCGCAATCGACTAGGGGAGAAGGTGACGAGGCTTGGCATTCTCGAAAGCTAGAGGGCCACTGTACCTGGTCATCCTGATGGCGTTCGCGCTGATCTTGTTCAGCATAAGGAAGAGGCTCAACGATGGCCAGTTCGCCGAGTGTGAGCTGACCATACGCGACGTCTCTCTGGTCGGGGAGGCGATCTGGGAGGCCGCGATCGGCTTCCTCGCCGCGCGCATCGAATACCAGTCTTAGGCTAAGCGCTACTGCCTTTATGAGCCTGGCCTCACGGCAGAATCAACAAGCGACGCGCCCGCATCACAATCAGCTAAGGCACCGAACCGGAGCCAGACGCCGTCTCCGACAACGCTTACAAGCCCGCGGAGGCCCGACACACGGGGCGAGATCGGAACGTACTGCGTCTGGTCGGCCCACCTAAGTTCGTGGCGGACAGGGGGCACCCGCCTGCCGAAGCGGGTTACCGGTGATCATCCGATGACCCTTTCGGGTGCCGGTCGAACTGTTGGGTATCAGCGCAGGCAGAGGGATGAAAGCGAAGTTGAGCTTCGTGCAGATCGACCTCGAGCCGATCGAACGGCGTTTATTTGCGGACCCAACGATTTGCTCCCTGATCGCCCGGGATTACGGCGTAGAACCCGAGCCGGAGAGCCCGAAGGAGCTGGCATAAGTGGTGATCTCAGGCGACTAGATGCGCGCTGTCCGGCTCTCGTGGGAGGAGCTGGAGCGCGAGTAGCCAACCTTGCCGGCGGCGGCGGCGGTTTTGACCGGATCTCCGCAGAAGTGCTCTTGACGTAATCCTTACGGGACCCTTACAGACGGTGACAAGCCCCAGACACGGGCGAGGGACAATCGCGAGAGAAAGCCTAGATGAGTTTGCCATCGTAGAGGTGGTGCAGGCGAGAGGGCGTCGGGCTGCAAACCTGACGGCGTCTAGTGCCCGCACAGAGACAGCATGAGAGAAGGAGCGCGACGTGGCGACTAAGTTCGGCGGAAAGCAGTGCAGAGGGCTCAAGACCGGCATTCCCGAGAGGAGTCCCGCGCCCTTGCACTACGTGGTGGTCAGGCACGGGGAGAAGTGGTTGGAGGTGTTGCGCATACGTCTGGAGGGGAAGGGCGAGGTGTTGCCGGTGTTCTCCGCCGCTTGGGCCGCCCGTGGATACCTGTTCGCCGAGGCGCCAGGCGGAGGGTGGTACGTGAGTACATACACCCCCGGTGAGCTCATCTCCTTGCTCGTCGGGTCCTGCGCCGGCGTCGAGTGGGTGGCGCTTGACCCCAGGCCGGACCCGCGCAGCAGGGGCGAGGTGGCAAACCTCATGCCGCAGGAGAACTTCGTGGACTACCTGTTGGGTTCGACGCGTCCCTTTTCCTACTTCGATGGGGCGATTTCGGGGCTACCGAACGTAGAGGCGCATGGGCGAAGAGGCAATCATTAGCGGAGGGCAGAAAGCTCTGCGAGAGGCGACGATACTCCTGGACCTGGCGATCATCCGCTCGCGGGGCAGCAGCCTCCTCGATGGCAGGACTAAGGAGTCGGTCCGGGGTGCCGGAAAGCGGCCAAGCAAGAACTTGGCAACTCACGAAGCCGTACGGCGCTGCAAACGGTGACGCTCACAAGGAGGTAACCACGATGTGGAACAAGCTGTTCGGCGGCGGTGACGGGCTGCCTCGCGAGAAGGTCGACGCCGTCGTCCACGTTATCGACCGCTACCTCGCCGAGGAGGCCGAGCTCCGTAGACTCCAGAGCGAGAAACAAACCATCCACCCCAGAGACCTCCCTCCTGAT
>DATDKT010000081.1:0-20823 GCA_036519775.1 Rubrobacteraceae bacterium | reverse complement strand
ACTGTCGAGGCGGGCGCCGTAGGCGGTATCCCAGCCGGGAAACTCTCCTTCGGGGCAGCGGCGAACCCTCAGGCGATCATAGACCAGCCTAACATGTTCGACTTCTACGACGGGGGAGGGTTGGATCAGGCCTTCCTGGGTATGGCTGAGGTGGATGGGGAAGGCAACGTCAACGTCAGCAAGTTCGGCCCAAAGTTTGCTGGGGCGGGTGGGTTTATCAACATAAGCCAGACTGCCCGGAACCTGTACTTCGTGGGTACTTTCACCTCCAAAGCCGAGACGGAGGTCGGGGAGGGGAAACTTAAGATCGTTGAGGAGGGTGCAGGCAAAAAGTTCGTGAAGAGGGTGGATCAGATCACCTTCAGTGGTGCCTTCGCTCGCGAGCAGGGCCAAACGGTCTATTACATAACCGAACGCTGCGTCTTCGAGCTCACCGAGGAGGGTCTCGAGCTTATAGAGATAGCACCAGGCGTGGACTTAGAGAGGGACATCCTGGATCAGATGGAGTTCACACCCCTCGTCCCGGACGTGGTCCCGAAGATGGATGCGGCCATCTTCCAGGAAGAGCCTATGGGCCTCAGCCTCGGTGCGCCCGTGGACCTCGAAGAACGGCTCAACTACGATGCAAAGAACAACGCGCTCTATGTCAACTTCGAGGGTCTGAGCATAGAAACCGAAGAAGACGCCGAAAAGCTAGCCGGCTTTTTGGATCAAGAACTCTCCAGCTTGGGAAGAAGGGTGCACGTTGTGGTGAACTACGACAACTTCTACCTGGCACCGAGGGCCCGGCGGACCTTTTTCGAGATGGTCGAGCACAACGAAGAGAACTACTTCCTCTCCTCGACTCGCTACTCGACGGACGCCTTTTTCAGGCACCAACTCAAGGAGGAGTTCACTGAGGCGGACCTTGACCAACGCATCTACCGCGACTTCGACGAGGCGCGTAAGAGCCTCCGAGTGAAGGATCTATGATATGCAAAGGAGCAGCGCGGTTTATACCGAACCTAATGATCTTCACAGTTCTGCTGGGAATAAGGGCAATAAGTAGATACCCCCACTAAGGAAATAGGTATCCCTAAGTAGGTAGTTCTGACGATGTGCCCCCTCTATAAGGGAGCGCCATAGTTCTACTTGTAAAGACGGAGCAGCCCACAGGGGGTTGCCAGGACGATGAGGAGGTGTCGCATTCTGCTAGCTGACAGCGCATGCGACGTTCGTTTTGAGGATGTGGAAAGGGTTAGAGAGCCAAAGTTCGGCTGCATACAGCGGTTTGCAATGCGAGAGAAGGGTCCTTTAGCACTTCTCGACCTCCACGCGGTTGTCGTGAAAGACTGCTCCGCCTCCCATGTCGGAGTCACGCTCATTGACCGTAGCGTTGGCATTTGCTCCTTCGCTGAGCAGCTTTGGCCAGTAGCCCTTGCTGCTGGCGATCACGCCTGGCCTCACCCCTTCGGTGACCTCAATCTCAGCGTAGAAGGCGCCGCGTTCGTTGTAGATCCGTGCTTCATCGCCAGCGTACAGACCGCGTGCGGTGGCGTCGTTGGGGTGCAGTGCGATGCGGAGCGGCCCTTGTTTGTCGCGCAGGGCGGGCTTGTTGGCGAATATCGAGTTGAGGAAGTGGTGGGAGGCGGGCGCGATCAACGCCAGCGGGTAGCGTCTCGCCAGGGGAGCGTCTTTGTCGGCAGCCTCGTAGGGTGGAGTGTAGCCCGGCAGCGGGTCGAGCTTGTCGGCCTCGGCGCGCTCAGAGTAGAACTCAAGCTTACCGGAGGGGGTGGGGAAACCCTCGGCGAAGGGCACGAAGGGTCGTGGGAGGTTCAGTCTGACCCAGCCTTCGCGCTTGAGTCGCTCGAGGGTGATGCCGTTTAGGGCTGGGTGGTCTTGGCCGAGGACCTGACGGGCCATCTCCTCGTCGCCGTCGTAAAGGCAGGGTTCGGTGAGGCCGAGGCGGGCCGCCAGGCGGCGGAATATCTCGCTGTTGGGCAGGCACTCGCTGGGCGGGCGGACCGCGGGCTCGTTCCATGCCAGGTAGAGATGCCCGTAGGCGCAGTGCAGGTCGGCGTGCTCGGTCTGCATGGTCGCTGGGAGCACGACGTCGGCGTAGTCGACAGTGTCGGTGGGGAAGTGCTCCACCACGACTGTGAACAGGTCTTCGCGCTCGAGTCCCCGGCGGAGCTTGGTTTGGTGGGGGGCGCTGGCCACGGGGTTGCTGCCGTAGACGAAGAGGGCCTCGACGGGCGGGTCGTCGAGCTCCAGCAAAGACTCGCCGAGGCGGGTCATGCTGAGGGTGCGGGTGCGTGCCGGGCGCAGGTCGTTGCGCCAGAGGGCGTCCCAGTCGCCGGGGAAGAAGCCGCGGGTGTCGTACGCGGTGCCACCGCCGGGGTAGCGCCAGTCCCCGGTTACGCCGGGTATGCCGGTGATGGCACGGATCGCCGTCCCGCCCCCGCCGTGGCGCTGCATGCCGATCCCCACCTTGATGCCCGTTGGCCGCGTGGTGGCCAGCCGCTCACCCAGGGCGAGTATCCGCTCCTCGGGGATGCTCGTAATCCCGGCAACGCGATCGGGTGGGAACTCGAGGATCCGTTCCCGGAACGTCTCCCAGCCCAAAGTGTGCTCGGCGATGAACTCGCGGTCCTCGGCGCCGGCGGAAACCACGCAGTGCATCAGGCCGAGCGCGAGCGCGGCGTCGGTCCCAGGGATGGGAGCCAGGTGCTCGTCGGCGCGCTGGGCGCTGCGCGTGCGCACGGGGTCTATGGCGACGAGGTGTGCGCCTCGCCGTCGGGCGGCCTGAATAAACTTCCAGAGGTGGTGCCCGGTGGTGAGCGGGTTGGATCCCCACAGCAGGATGAGCTTGGACTCAGCGAAGGTTTCCGGGTCCATCCCCACTCTGTCGTCGCCTAGGACGTAGCCGGTGCCCGCAGCACCCGCGATCATGCAGATGCTCATGAGGTGCTGGGAGGTGCCAAGCACGTTCGCCAGACGCCGCCCCGCCCCGGCGGTGCCCTGGATCATACCGAGGGTTCCGCACCCGTAGTATGGCCAGATCGCCTGCGGACCATGCCGAGCGATGACCCACCGCCATCGCTCGGCGATCTCATCCAGCGCATCATCCCAGCCGATCCGCTCGAAGCGCCCCTCACCCTTGCGCCCGACGCGTCGGAGCGGATGGAGCAGCCTGTCGGGTGCCCGCGTGTGCTCGAGGTAGCGGTTGAGCTTAACGCACAGCGCCCCGCGGGTGTAGGGATGATCGCGGTCGCCCACGAGCTTGACCGCCCGCCCGTCTTCCACGGTTACGACCCAGCTGCAGGTGTCTGGACAGTCCATGGGGCACACGCCACGAACCTCGCGCCCGGAAGTAGCCGGTGGTTTGTCTGTGCGTGCTTCGCAGTTGGGCCTAGTGGTGGTCATCGCGTCACCGGCTTGAGGCGGCTCGCGGATGTGATCTCGTCGCCGACGAGTCGATGTGGGCCGCGCGCCTGGTTCGGTAGCGGGAGGCAAACTTCATCGTAAGATCCGCCTTTGTCGGACTACCGTGCTCTCTCGCGAGTTCGCCTCTGCCAAGGATCAACGCTTACGCCTCCGATCGCAGTGGTCGCATGTCTGCCATGCAGTGTGGCCCTTGCCTACCGTGCGCCGATTGTACTTATTCGGCAGTAACCTCGCCAAGGACATGTCCGCACTCGAGAACGTTTTAAGAGTAGGCGATGCTGGGATCGAACCAGCGACCTCTGCCGCGTGAAGTGAGCACAGCCTTTTCTTGTGCTTTCTTTCCTCTAAGAAATTTCTCGTATTTGAGCCGAAGTTGCGATTCTGGTGACGGATCGGTTTTACCGTCGTTCGTAGGTGCCGACGAGTTCGCCTTCGTCGAGGACGTGACCTTCCATAACCTCAAGGAGCTGGTCTTTAGTTAGGCCAGCTGCCGCCTCGACTGCGGCGTCTAGGGCACGGTCCCTCTTCGCCCGCTTTAGGCCCCTCATATATCAACCTCCTGTAGTGCCTCGCCGCTGAGGTTTCCCGACTATCCTATACCCTGGTGAGGAACCCAAGGGAAGGGCGGCAAGAATCGGGGTGTGGTCGGTCCTACCATCGAGCCTTGCGGGTCCTCTGTATAAGATAATGGGGGTAAGACGTGACTGTCCCCGGGAGAGCGGGTTCCCGGGCGGCGGGTAGGAAGGAGTGTTATGCAGACGGATCGGGACGACGGCGGCGTGGTCGTGTGCACGGAGAGCGCCTTGTGCACCGACGTGAAGGCGAACGGGCATGCTCTGGTGGCCGACGAGCCATCTGCTCTCGGGGGCACCGATGCCGGTCCCACGCCGTACGATTACCTGCTGACCGCACTCGGCAGCTGCACCGCGATAACGGTGCGGATGTACGCCGACCGCAAGGGATGGCCGCTAGAGTCGGTGACGGTGCGAGTCGAGCACGGAAGGATCCACGCTAAGGACTGCGAGGAGTGCGAGACGGAGAGCGGTAGGATCGACCGCATCGGGCTGGAACTGGAACTTGAGGGACCCCTGGACGCGGAGCAACGCGAACGGCTTCGAGCGATCGCGGACAAGTGCCCGGTCAAGCGGACGCTAGGTTCTGAGATGCTGATCGAGACCCGCACGGCGACGAAGTGAGTCCGGGTTCCGTCTCGTACGTGCCGTCGGCGCCGGACGAGACGGAACCCGTCAGCGACGCGGTCCCGCACCTGCTCGGTGGACTGCGGCGAGGCTAGGGCGCCCCGTGGTTAGAGGCCGGTCACCTGTACAAAGGAGGACCTATATGCCTACCAGCAAGCGTGTCATGCCTTGGCGCACCCTTTCTATCGCTCAGGGCAACGCTATCCAAGTCGGCGGGCTGCTCGCCACGGCCGCGCTCGCGAAGTATGCCGGTCGGAAAGGAGCCCGTGCAGCTTATGGTATCCAGCCTTACGCCAGATTAGGGGTCGGCAGAAGCGTGTAGTCCACTGCCTCATCCTCAATCTCTTCCGAGGATTTGTCTCTCCATGCGGCCGCTTCTAGAATTCGTGCTAGGGTTACTTATACCTGTCTGCCTGGCAGGTGTATGAGGGAGAGGATGAGACAGTGGGTCAACAGCATGAGACGGCTGCGGGGGCGCGTGGAAGGAACCCGACAGGGCTAAAGATTAAGGAGTTGACAGAACTCCGCTTCTTTAAGGGAGTGCCGGAGTGGGCGCTGGAGCGTTTGGCAGGCTCGGCAACGAAGAGGCGGCTGGAGCAGGGCGCGCTGGTCGTACAGCAAAACGACGAGGCGCGGGCCGTGTACTTCCTCCTGAGCGGCGCAGTGCAGATCTTGGTGTATTTTGAGGGGGTGGGTGACCTCCTTATGGGCGTGCACCGGGAGCCGGGGAGCCTCATCGCTTGGTCGGCTTTTCGTGCCCCCTACCGTCACACCTCCTCGATGCGCTGCGAGGAGCCGACCGAGTTGATAAGAATGCCACGCGACACGTTCGAGGAGATCTTTGAGGAGGACCCGTACCTTGGGTACCTAATCCTGAAGAAGGTCGCGGCCGCTATGGATAACCGGCTTGAAGGTGCCGTCACCTTCTTGGAAGCCTCGACCAACCCGGGTGAGCTGTGAGTGGCAGGGTGGACAAGGAGCTGGATCTCCTGTGCGACTCGCCGTTCTTCGAGGGGCTGGATCCAGAACACATAGAGCACTTCGCGCGCCTCGCCCGGACGGAGACGTTCGAAGCGGGAGAGAGCATCATCGTGCAGGGCGAGCCCGCGACATTGTTCTACGTGCTCGTCGAAGGCAAGATCGAGCTGTCGTTCCGCAAGCCGGGGAACGAGGTCCCCCGAAACGAAGAGGCGGGTCCCGAGATGAAGGGGCAGGCTCCTCCCCATATCGTCAGTCACCCAGGCTATCCGGTGGGCTGGGCCTCAATAGTGGAACCACACCGCTACCGGGCGACCGCCGTAGCGCGCGAGCGTACCGAGATGCTGGTGCTGAGCAGGGATCTTTTCGAGGAGTATACGAAGGAGCGGCCGGGCTTCGGCCTAGCGTTTATGAGGCGTGTCCTCTGGCTTATCGGGAACCACCTACGCATGACCCGGACGCGTCTAGTGGCTACCCACTACGGGAACGTGCCCCGGACGGTCCGCGCACTCCTCGAACAAAACGCCACGGCTCTGACCGTTACTTCCCCCCTGCACAAGATCCCCCACTACCTCGAGAACCGCCTCACCCTGGACGATGCCCGCCGTACCCTAGAGGTGCTGAAAACTGACGGTGACGAGGTGGAGCGGGAGCTGGCCGCCCAGATAGCGGATCTCCTGGACGACGTTTGGCAAGAGGTGAGGATCTTCCAGCAGCTTCAGAGAATCTATGAGCTGGTGGCGAGTGCCCCGGAGACGATGAGCCCGGAGGAGCTCAGGCGCTGGAGCTGCGAGGCGTTCGCCGAGCTGTTCAAGGGCACAGAGTACTTCATCCGCGGGGAAGAGAACCTTCCTGACGAACCAGGCCACATCTTCATCATGAACCATCTCTCGAACCACCTGGACAACCTGCTCCCCAACGACTTTATTCTGACGCTCGACACGCACTTCGTGGCATCCATGATCCTCCTGAAAAAGTACGGCGAAGCCCCCGTGCGCGTCGTCCGCAAGTCCGACCCTGGCGAGTACGGGCACCAGACGTTCTACGACCGACTCGGTTACATCTACGTGTATTCCGGACACGTAGATCCCGCGGACAACGACCCCTTGACTTCTCCAGAACAGCGCCGCCGGTTATTTTTGGACGCCGCCAGGGAGAACCTGCGGAACGGCAAGAACATCGTTATCTGCCCTGAGGGAACCTCGACCGAGACGGAGAACTCGCCTCTGCCGTTCAAGACCGGTGCCTTTCACATCGCGGCTAACGTCCACCCCGAGCCCCTGTTGGTCCCGATCGCCGTGGCAAACTTCGACAAGAAGCTTACGCACACGAGGACGATTGCGGTCGTGCACGAGCCGATCCGCCTCTCGGATCACCTCGGCGAGAACATCGAGGGACGCCCGCTGCGCGAATTCGTCAACGGCTACGTCTACAACCGTTTCCAAGACTATGTCCGCGAAGCCGTACGACTGGGGGCTAAAGCGTCCGGAGGAATAAACGGCCCTCGGGTGTCGAGGTGACATATCCCTCCGAACGGCGTGCCGAGGGGTGGAAGGCGGGGCCCGGTGAAGGCCCGCAGCCGCCGCTGACGTGTTCCCCGGATTTCGAGTCGTTCTGGGAGAAGACCCGGGCGGAGCTGGGGCGGATCTCGCCTGCCGTCTCTCGCGAGTCGCTCGGATCGGAAGACCTGGCTCTCGAGTTCGAGAGGCTGAGCTTCGACTCCCTGGGAGGGGCCCGTGTCTCCGGGTACGCGATCCGGTGGAAGGACGATGTCTCGCGGCCGCTGGTCGTGCACAGCCACGGATACGGCGGCGGGCTCGATCCCATGTGGCGCTGGGCGAGGATGGGCGTAAACGTGCTTGGCGTAGAGGCTCGGGGGTACGGGCGCTCTAGGGACGCGCTCCCGTCTCTATCGTCGTGGGGGTACGTCCTGACCGGAATCGAATCCCCCGAGAAGCATGTCTTGAGGGGCGCTGTGTGCGATTATATGCGTGCCGTCGAGGTCGGCAGGGGGATCCTGGATCCTTTCATCTCTCGTACAGTCTTGAACGGCGCGAGCTTCGCCGGAGGGTTGGCCATGATGGCGGAGTCCGTTCTGCAGGTCGCGGATTTTCTGGTCGTGGCGGTGCCGAGCTTTGGGTGGGCGGAAGGGCGGCGGCTCCTTGTGGAGGACGGTTCAGGGCAGGAGATCAACTGCTATCTAGAGGCATACCCCGAACGCGAAGAAGACGTGATGGTCGTCCTCTCCTACTTCGACCCGATGAACTTCGCCACAGAGATAAGATGTCCCACCCTCGTTGGCTTGGGCCTAGAGGATAATGTGGTCCCGGCCCCCACCGTGTACGCCATCGTCAACCACCTCAGCGTACCGCACCAGGTCGTGCGGCTGCCCGTGAGCCATACTGATCTTCCCGAGGAGAAGCTCTGGGACCGGTTTGAGGCATACTGGCTCCGCCTCGCGGTAGAAGGTGTGCCTCCAAACTTTGGAGAGAAGAAAGAGTTATCTATATAGGAGCTTTGTCCCGCCCCTTGACTACACCTGCTGCTGCGTGCACGAGATCGAGGGCGGCGAGCGGGAGATGGGGTGGGAGAACCTCGAGGAGATCTACCGCCGCTCCGGGCTCGCTTCTCCCGCTGGGTAGTCGCGCCGCCGCGCGTGCTCTACTGTCCTTGGACGCATAAGCTGAGGGTAGAGCCAATTTTGGTTCAGAACGCTCGTTTGAAGCAAAAACACCCGGTTAGACTGAATGGTGGTGCAAAGCACCCACAGGGCCTACCTCATGTGCAACGCTCTGCGTTTTACCCCCGGTACCTCTAATACGTGCGATTAGGGCATCACTCTATCGGGCATACCGGTGGTAAAAAGAGGATCAGTGAGAGCTATATGTCTTCCCGAACAGCTTGCGCCTATAGGGAGCAGGTTGCCTCTTGTTCGGAGAAGTTCGCTACCTGGACCTATCCACAGTAGTGCTTAAATCCTGCTCCTCAAACACCGTGTCGAAGTTGTTCTCTTCTATTTGAACGTCGACCACAATCCTATCGAGGCCCGGTCCCCGCATCGTCACCTGCCCCTTTTTACCGGCATATTTCCTGGCGGCCGCCGACCCACCGTCGCTCCGGACCTGTACACGATCTCCTATGTCCGGATGGCTTCTCATTACCCAGCCTCCTCTAGATAGACTAGCTATTAAATGTTTATTACCTCGCTAAGCTTGGAACGTACGTAAATTAGTTACCTCTCTTCTCCTCGGTTTCCTTCTCACTTGTTCTTCTCCTTTCCTCTATGGACCATGGGTTTGTTTGCCCCATGGACTAGACGAATGGTCGCTATTAACAGATTTGCTTAATATTACTTAATCTTATCTTCTTATTTCCACCTCTTCTTACACCGAGGTCCGCTTTTACCCCCTATCCCTTGGGGCAGAGTTCCTCTGCAGCCCCAAGATAAGGGGTAAACTCGATTTTGCGTCCGATCTTTTATGAAGCCGAGGAGTAGTACGCTGTTGGAGAGGGCTCGGTAGCTCGGGATGAAGAACCAAGTCACTGGGCTGATGGGAGGTGTGAGGCCCCCTACCCACCGCGAGCCGCTCGCAAACGGGACCAGCCCTTGTGGTGCTATAGAACCGGGGCTCTGCGCCCTTCAGAGAGGCTCTCAACGCATCTGGCGAGGCAATAAGAACCCCCAGCGGCGGTGAACAACATCCAAAGGGGCTCCCATACAAGGGAGACCGCCAGGGGCACTAGTAATACTAAGACGCTCGGCGACGGCCTGCGGTTACAGCTCGGAGAGGTTTTAGCGGTTCCGCATACCTATGCGACCGGCTCCAAGTGGCTTTCCGAGAACACCTCATGGCGGAAGCCCAGTTTCCGGGAACACCCCTTCTCGGCAGCTCGGTGCTTAGAGGCAACCCACTGAAGACTTCTCAGACAGTTTCTCCAGGCTACTCGTGAATAGGGAGCGGCTTGTCTCTTCTCAGGTATTGGCAGCAAGCACCATCCCGGAGACAAGGATTTGAACGTCGACTATTAGTCGAATGGTTTTAGACCCTCGTCAACTCCAGGGTGGCACCTTCCCCGCTCAGCAGAGCGATGAAGCGAAGTTCACTCTGTTTTGTACTTTGGGATGTTGATGGAAGGGGTTGCGGCGGAAAGAATCCGATGCCTCCAAGAGAGAGTGGGTAGTAGCTCCGAGTCTTCCAATAACCTCTCGCCCATTAGGAGCACTAAGCAAAGAAATCCGATTCCTAGGGGCGGCTTCCCCGAGTCATAGAAGATACGCCTCGGTGAAAGCAAACCAGTTACGGGGTGGGTCTTCACCTTTGGCAGACGGAATCGTACTGGCGAACAAGTAAGCACTACGCACGTCCCACAGAAGACCGCGAAGGCCCAAGAACTCGCTGCACGCCTCCTCTTCCGTTAGGCCTAATGAAGCGCCGATTACCTCCACTTCGGCTCTAAGGATCTCGGTCGGACCCTGGCTGGTTTTCTTCGCTAGCAGCTTCCAAATCTCCTCCTCGAACCGAACCCGCCTTTGGGTGGCATCGACAACCATGCGTACCTCCAGAGTGCCGAGTTCCACTCACTATAACCCTCTCTGCCATTGTCCAAAGAAGACGGGTAGGTAGCAATATGGTCCCTGTCTCCTTCAAAGCCGTTTAATGGCTACTGAAGCCAACAAGCGCAACCTCGCTACCCGAGGGGATTACCAGAGCAAACAAACCCTTGAAACAGATTTACATACCAAGGGCGGGACACCGGCTGTGAGGCCCATCATCGCCGCCGGTAGCGCGGAGAGCGGTGCGGCGACGTACCTCGCTAGTACAATGGTTGCCCATGAAGGCGGTGAGGTACCACGGGCCGGGGCAGCCGTTCCGGCTAGAGGAAGTCGATAGGCGCGAGCCCGAAGCCGGCGAGGTTCTAGTGCGGGTCGCGGCGTCCGGGGTGTGCCACACTGAGCTGCACTTCAAGAACGGCCTCCTCAACTTAGGGGTGGCACCGGTCACGATGGGGCACGAGGTAGTCGGCCGTATCGAGGCGGTCGGCGAAGGCGTCTCTCTGGATCGGGTAGACGAGCGCGTGATCATCTACTACTACCTGGGTTGCTTGGAGTGTGCCTATTGCCGCGTCGGCGACGAGCATTTGTGCCCCAACCTGCGCGCCGAGTACGGCTTTATCTCCGACGGTGGGTACGCGGAGTACATTACCGTGCCGGCTCGCAACGCCGTGCCACTCCCCGCCATGGTTCCAGACGTCGAGGCGGCACCGATAGGGTGCGGCGTTACCACTGCGGTTCACGCCGCCAAGCTCGCCGAACCCAAGGTCGGCGAGTGGGTGGTGGTCTACGGCGTGGGCGGCGTGGGTTTCGGGCTCGTACAGCTCGCCCGCGCGACAGGCGCGCGCACGATCGCCGTCGGCCGGAGCGCGGCGAAGCTGGACAAAGCGCTCGAACTCGGAGCCGAGGTAGCGGTAAACGCAGCTGAGGAAAATGCCGCCGAGAGGATTCGGGAAACAACGAGCGGCGCGGGCGCCGACGTGATGTACGAGTGCGTCGGTACGGAAGAGTCGATGAAGGAGGCGTCGGCCGCGCTGGGGCGACACGGGAGGCTTGTCTTCATCGGCTACTCGCCCGACAGCTTCACGGTCCACCCGATCCAACTGGTCGTCTTCGAGCAGAAGGTCATGGGCTCCGTCGGCGCGACGCTAAACGACCTTTACGAAGCGGTAGGCCTCGTCGAGCGCGGGGTGGTCCGCACCGTCACAGACCGAACGCTTCCACTGGAGCAGTTTGAGTCGGGCCTGAACGCGCTGGAGCGCGGCGAGCTCGTTGGCCGAGCGGTGCTCGTGCCCGGTAGGTAAGTGTACCCTCGGGTTTAAACGGCTGCGATAACGTATAAGGTGGCCAGGTCCCTGATGGGTAGGCGCAAGCTCTTGGGAGGAAGGGGGCACGCGGCCCCGCAAACGCTCCTTTTACCCCGGTACTCCCGGTGGAGTGGATCTGTCCGCTAGGTACCGGGGGTAGCGGGAGTAGATTGCGTTACTTCGAACTCCGGTAAAGGCGTTTTCGTATCTGAAGGCTTCAGGACGGACTTATCCTCAGGCTCGTGTCAACGCCCTTTGATCGTCGTTCACGCCAACGCGGTACCTTCCGTGACCGTCCCTTAGCCTGCCGATTCTCGAGGCCTTAAAACCGCTTTACGCGTGTAGGGCACAATCGCCGCAGTACCCTTCTTGAGGTAGTAGGATGACGCGGAAGGCGTTTCTAACGTCGGATACGTTATATCGATCCGTTCCTATGGCAGACTCTTAGAATTAGCATTCAGGGGCGCTATTCTTGCTGGGAATGCCGCGTAGCTCTTAGCGTTGGCTATATTTTGCGTCTACTACCAGTACCCTCGACCTCTGCGTACAATGCAGGGGGTATGAGGGCTCACGATCTCGGAAGCCTCAAGGGGGACCGCGCCGCTTCGGTGGTGTGGGCCAGGAACCTTCTGGAATCAGGAGGGTTCTGCGTGCTCGACTCGGAGACCACCGGTCTAACACCCCCCGTGAGCTTCGTAGAGATAGCGATCGTGGACGCGAGCGCAAAGGTACTCTTCGAAGGCACCGTTAGGCCTGTCTGCCGCATAGAGGCCAGCGCCACGCGGATCCACGGCTACACCGCGCGTAGCCTCGCCGGATCGCCTCCCTTCTTAGAGGTCTACCCCGATCTGTTGGAGGCGCTATGGGGGAGGAGGGTCATCGTCTACAACGCCTCCTACGACAGGAGAGTTTGGGATGCAGCCGTTAAGAGTCTCGGGGCGCGGGCAGCTCTCGCCGGAGAGCTGCCTCCCTGGGAGTGCGCCATGAGGCGCTACGCGGCCTACGTGGGCGAGCCCTCGAAGCGGGGGGGCTACCGCAGCCAGAAGCTGACCGGAGGGGACCACAGCGCTCTGGGCGACGCCCTGGCGACGCTGCGGCTGATCGAGGAGATGGCCGCAGGAAGAGGAGAAGAATGAGGAGGAGCGGTTACCCTCGTGCGAACGAGTAGGACGACCCACAGCCTCCCGCCAGGTTTGAGGGCGTGCCGCCCGGGAGCCATCGGAAGTTCCATTCGATGACTCTTCCCAACCCTCGTCCAGGTCCCTTCAAAGCCACCTTAAACGCCCTTCAAACCAACACGGTGCCCTCTCTGGCCCTATCCTCTACCCACTAGTCCTCGTAGCCTTAAAACCAATTCTACGTGTCGTGGCCGCTTCCTCCCCCCGATATGCCCCTACGCCCGACTATCCCTCGATTCTTTCCGCCGCTATAAGAGGAGGGATTGCGGCGGAAAGAATATGGCTGCGCTTCTGGCGCGTAGTAGCGTGGTCCCTCTCGCTCATTAGCAAGCCGTTCGGAGGGTTTGCTTACTCGTAGAGGTAGAGGGTCGCGGCCCTATCTCCTGGTCCTCGACTCCACCGTATTTTGCGCGCGGACCATTGCGAAGACGTACATTAGGTCGAACGCCAAGATGGCCACGTACAGGAAGGGCAGTAGGATTGAGCCTTCGGAGAGGGGCGAGTACAGGTAGAAGGCAACCGAAGCCAGCCCGGTGCCGAGCATCTTGGAGAGGGCGATGAAAACCGACTGCCCGCGCGGCGATCCCCTCGCGCGGAGCATGGCCAAGAAAAGTACAGACATCAGCAGGTTCTGGCCGAAGGCCGAGTAGGCCCCGTCCCAGTCGTCGAACTCGTACGTCACAGACATGACGGCGCAGAAGCTCGTTACCAGTGCCAGCCCAAACATGGCATAGAACACTCTCTTTGAGAGGTCGTCGAACTCGCGCGGGCCGTACCTAAGTAGCTGGAACAGTACTACCAGGTCCACAGAGAACCAAACAATGTTGACGGGACGTTGTATGGGCCCGTGCGGGTAGAGGAAGGAAAAGATGAACTCCCAGGAGACATTAGTGCACAGCGCGACGAGCGGCATCCCGTAGGTTTTGTCTAGGAAGCCACGCCGGATCATCAGGACGTACGTGAACGTCCAGAAGGCGCCGGAGCCGAGCATGAGCGCGTCGAACATCTTTCCTGTTACCCCCGTGAGACCGACGGGAGCAGGCCTCCACTAACCCGCCTCGCTGCCGTGGGCTCTTCAGACACAGACTAAGGAATGCGCGAGGCTTAGCAAGTAAACCCAATCCCGACGATCCAGAAGTGTTCTTAAGAAGCCGAGAGCGTTCAACACAGGCCGATCTCGGGGTACCGAGCACCGACCTCCTCAAGGCTCTGGTGCCACCTCACATCTAGCGCCCTAAGCATTGCCCTCGGCTGAAACATCACCTTGCACCCCTCGCCTCGCATCTTCCCGATCGTTACTCCTAGGCTCAATTTGCTCTTTCCTTAGTCGATGTTCTTCGGTTACCGGGGTAGTTAGCATCTCACGCTCTCAGAGCGCCTGGCTAGGATGCCTCTTCTCCCTGAGAGTTTCGCGCTGCCGAATGGTATGCAGCGTTGACGCTCGAGCGCCAAGCGAAGAGGTCTTTGCGCCGCTTATCTAGATCTTCTTTGCTGTACTCGTCTGCGAGGTTGTGCTCCTCTAGGGGATCCTTCGAGAGGTCGAAGATCTCCTCGGGCTGATTGTCGTAGTGGTAGATGTACTTCTCGGTGCCCTTCAGGCTTGCCATACACTTACGTTCGCTGATGCAGTTAAACCTGAGCGTGCGGTCTTCGGGAAGCGAATGAAGGAGCGGATAGCCGGGGTATTCCCCGCCCTGCAGCTCGTAACCCAGCATCTCCAAAACAGTAGGCACGATGTCGGTCTCGTTCGATAGCCCCTCGGCCCGCTCGCCGTCTTCGAACCATCCGGGGGCGTGGATGATGAGGGGGATCCTCAGGCCCTCCTCGTAGATGGTGTCGCCATGCGTGAAGCGGCCGTGCTCTCCGAAGCCCTCCCCATGGTCACCGTAGATCACGAAGATGGTGTTGTCATAGAGCCCTAGCTCCTTGTACTGATTCATTAGGTTCTTCAAAAAGATGTCCTGGAGACGAAGGCAATTGAGATAGCGGTTGAGCAGATCGTTCTTCGAGAATTCCTCGCTCCCGTGACGGGTGCCGAGGCATCGGTAGTCATCGTGCCCGGTGCCCGTAAGGTATTGGGCCATGAAGGGTTTATCCCCGTGCGCTCTGAGCCAATCCTCGCTGGGCTTCAGCATGATATCGTCTTCGTAGCTGATGTAGTTCGTCGCCTCGAAACCCTCCGCGTCCATGGATTCAGATGGGTAGTATTCCTCGTAGCCAAGATTTTTTGCCATGTTCCCATACTGGTCCATGGTCTCGCTGGAAGACTGGAAGAAGACCGTGCTGTAGCCTTGATCCTTCAGGAGCCCGGCGAGGCATGGAGAGGGAATACCGTCTGGCTCGAACTCCGGGCCCTGATAGAGGGGCGGATCGACTCCGCAGTTGACTGCGACACTTGCTTTAGAGGAACGGGGCACAACCACGTAGGACTGCTCGACGAGGAGGCTGCTCTCGGCCAGCTCGTCCAGGAAGGGCGTGGTGTACAGCTCCTTGTTGTAGGGCGTTACGGACCGTTCACGGGTAGACTCCAGATGGATCAGCACGACGTTGCGCTTCTGGGTCCGAGACGTCTGTAAGAGCCCGGCGTCCGCGGCCGGAAACTCAACGGCCGGGCCGGCATCCCCGTAATCCTCCCTAGCGATCGCCTCCTGCACCCCTGTCAGGACCACGTTCACAAGCGGGCTCCTCGCTAAAGATGTGTTGGCGCCTCCCAAGCTGGAACCGGCCAGTAGCGAGAGCGAGCCAAAACCTAAAGCCAGAAGCCACAGTCCACCAGAGCTTAACACGAAGATCTTGGGCGCTCTGGCCGGATATCTTCTTGGCCATCTACGCCGCCAACCGACGGCGCGCGTCAGGAGCCAGGGGCCCAAGGTCGCGTACGAGAGGGCGAAGAAGAGGAGTATCCAGGCCCAAAACGAGACTCCCCCCTTGAAGAGGATTGGCTCGATTTCATTAAACTTGGGGAGCCACTCGGCGAGGGTCCCGTAGTCTAAGGTGGTGCCGGTCTGCTGTAAGTATTGGTGAGCGCCCGTGAATAAGATCAGAACGAGCATCGTCGTAGCGTGGAAGAGAAAGACCACAGCCTTGCGCAGAGCCCCTTTACGCACTGTTGCGAAAAGCGCTACCCACAGCAACGCGTACCCTAAGTCGAAAAACCCGTCCGACAGCATCAGCTTGAAGGTTCGAGCGAGCCCGGGGCCATCACCAGGTAGCGAAGCGACGTCCAATGCTTTCAGGGTAAGGCTATAGACGACGAAGGGGATGAGAAGGCTTAGCAAGTAAACCCACTCTCGAGGACTCAGAAGCGCTCTTAATAATCCCACAACGTTCCCTTGTTGTTATTCTCTTCGGCTCCTCCGACGTCAAAACGCGGTAATTCTATAAGCCTCTACGGCAGTTAGCTTGGGGCGAGGTGTTCTTGGTCGAGGGGTGCGCTGATGCCCTGATGCTGGCCGCCCTGAGGTATGGCATGGTAGCGATCAGTGGACCAAAGCCAGCTCTACCCCGGAGGCTTCCTTAGTCAGCACGGCTCGGAAGTGTAGCTCGGATGGTTTTGTAGTGCGGGACGTTGATGGTGTGTGTACATAGGAACCCATACTACTTCGGCAGTTTCCGAGAAGACTTAGCTCTCGGCAGCTCGGTGGATAGAGACAACGCGCCCCTGGGACTCTGGCCTGGCGCAGGGCTTACTTGTGCTTTATCAGTTGCTCCTCCAACTAAAGTCCTACAAGTAATTAGACCTTTTGGTGGATGCCAAGACCCTATATGTAGGTAATGCTCAAAGGGTAGCTACAAAAAGGCGGGGCTGACAGGTCCCGCCCTGGACAGAAGGAGGTAGCGTCTGTGAGACGCATAAAGTTGGTTGTTGCTGTGGGCGTAGTGATGGCTGCGATGCTCACCTTGAGTGCTGGTCCCGCCATGGCCGACGATTTCGATTTGGACGTGGACGATGTCGATGTCCTCGGCAATAATGGTGTTCTCTTGGAAGGTGATGACGATGAGGAGTTCTTCGTCGTAGACGAAGATGAAGGACTCTTTGACGCTTTGTGCAGCCCGGGCATCGACATAGACCTCACCGGGTGCATCTTCAGTGACGGCGAAGATGACGACTTCCTCGACGACGACAATGAGGTCGACTTCGTTTCACTCGACGATGACGACTTATTCGACGACGACGATGAGGTCGACTTCCGCTTCGATGACGATGACGATCGCCACGATAACAACAACAACGATAACGAACGGAGCTTTACGAGGATCATAGACCGCCACTAAGTAACGCGCGAAGCAGCGCCGAAGGGCTGAGGTATCTACTACAACCCAGCCCTCTTTTTATGCCCTTTAGCCCCGAGTTTCCGAGAAAAGCCCCTTCTAGGCAATCTGGTGAATAGAGGCAACCCGCCCCTAAGTGGCGCTCTAGGCGCAAGCTCTTCAAAAAAATAGTGCAAATGCATCATGCACCCGCCTCCCTACTCCTGGCATGGTTAAGGTGTACGTAACAATTAGCGGGGCTGGCGAGTCCCGCCCGACGAGTCAGGAGGAGGCAGATATGTCGGTCGAAGCAACAGCAGAACCCCGTAGTACCCGGAGGACTTGGGTCCCAGTGCTTGTGCTTACCCTGATCATTGCGGTTCCGGCCTTTTTGGTGAACCCCATTTTCTGGTCTCCCGCCCCATCCGGGCCCGCGCCCACCGCCGCCCAAATCCCCTACTTGATCGCTATGGACGTGATGCAGGCCGTATTCCTGGGGTTGGGCGTTTCGTTCCTTGTCTTCGGGTTGCCTATCATGCGCAGGATCTCCCCCGACTCGAAGACGAGGGCGTGGGCGATGTACCTAAGCATTGGTTGGTTGATGGTCTCCTGGTGGCCGCACATCGGCATGCACGTCCACAATGCCCCTGACAACCTGCAAGGGTTAATCTACATCGACTACCTCTTCCACGTGCCCTTGATGATTGCCGGGGCCGTTCTGGCCTACTGCTTCTTTTCTTTGGTGCGCCAGCGGGGCCGGGGCCCCATACTTCCGAGATAAACGAGGGGCGGCATCGAACGCCCTTTCTAATTGGCGGATGAAGCCGGGGCCTATAAGGGCCCCGGCCCTCTTTTATGCCCATTCCCTCTTGAGTTTCTGAGCAGGGCCATTAGCAACCCAGCTTTCGAGAATAATCCTTAGCGGCAACCAGGTGAATAGCCGCATACGCGCTCTCTAGCTTAGCCACAAGTCCTTTGTTGAGGAACCTTTACAAAGCCGCTACCGGACGTTCACACAGCCTGCTTATAGTGCGCCAAGCATAAGGAAAGGAGGAAGAGATTGCTGAGTCCCACGCTCTCTAACGCTACGAAGCTCGACGATGCTACCTTCGTAAAGCAGATTCAGGCTGGCGACCGGCGGGTTTTCTCAGAACTCGTTAGTCGCCATCAACCATTGTCTACCGGTCCTGCTACCGTATCCTCGGTCACCACGAGGACGCTAAGGATGCTACCCAAGAGACTTTCCTGCGTGCTTACAGAAAGTTAGATACTTTTCGAGGACGAAGCACATTCAAGACATGGCTTGTGCGTGTGGCGATGAACGTTAGCCTCAACGAGCGCACTAGCAAGCGCATAGTTGCACACTCTATTAGCAGCTGCTTGGCGCCGCAGCAGTACGTAGCCAGTACTGAGGAAGCTCCCGAAGCCGAGTTGATGAGAACCGAAGCGGCGGGGCGAATGCACGATGCTTTAGAACTTGTGCGGGCTGACCACCGCGCGGCGATTGTTCTACGCGAATTCGAGGGGTTAACGTACCAGGAGACTGCCGAGTCTCTAGGGGTCACCGAGGGGACGCCTAAAAGCTGGGTTCATAGGGGGCGGAAGCAGCTGAAGAGGATACTGATAGCAGCATGAGGTTCCGAGAACACCTGTTCCCGGCAGTTCGGTGAATAGAGTCCCCCGGCGTTGCACACAAACTCCCGCCTAGAGGAAAAGAGCCGGGGTGAGTGGATGGCGGCACCCCGACTCTGTAATGGGCTGGTCGGGATAGGAGAGGTAGATTAATATCCCGTCCGACCAGCGTAGCTTCCGTTAGAAGAGAGGCTACCCATTTAGTATGACACCCATCTCTAAGAGGGGGCTAAGATAGTCGCTCAGGCCTCGTAGGCCAGCAGGGATAGCGTAGGCTAGGTCCGGTAGGTGCTGGCGCAATAGGACCGGGGCTACCACTACTCTGAGAGGTCCAGGACGTCCTCTACCTCCCCGCCTCCCTGTATTGCCGGGGGAAAGAGATAGCCTCCGACGGCGTGTACATATGAGAAGAAGAAAGCGTAAATTCCTGAGAGGAAGTTGCCACCGAGGGTAACTGATACGATCCTGCGCACCGGCTAGGGGTTACACCGTTCGGCCTACCCCTGGACTGGGGCGGACCGCAACGTTTGAGGCTAGCCCCACGAAGGGTATGCTGGTGGCCCCGGCCCGTCTAGGCGATTCCGTACATGTCCTCTCTAGGCGGGCCGAGGCTTGGCTGTTGGGCAAGGTTACGGCTCGGAGAGGTCCTCTCTGGCTTCGCCTAGCCTAGGCTACCCCCGTTGCCTACTTCTCTTTCTTCTTCTCCTTGTCCTTTTTTTCTTCCTTCTTCTTTAACATCATCTTCTTTTCCTCTTTCCGCTCCTGCGTCCCCGAGCCGCTGCAGCCGGTCAGGATCACCGACAAGGCCAATAAACCTGTTCCTACTAACAACCTCAATCGTCCAGCCTTGCTCAAACCATCCCCCTTCTCCCGGCCGCTACGTCGAGCGGCCATCAAGTACGCTACTACTTCTACCCAACCTTACGGGCACGAAAGAGGGGCCGGGCTCTCCGCCGTGCCCAACCCCTCGGCTACCCCCGGCAGCGAGGTCCACATATGAGAGCTGGGATCTAGAGGGAGAATCCCAAGGAGCCCGCCACCGGGGTCACTATCTCCATAGTAGCAGCCAGAGTTTAAGGCCCCGTAATAAAATGTTAGGAAGCCGTTAAGCATCCGAAGAGCGGGTTTTGCGAGTCCCTTGTAGGAAGTATGCTGGTGGCACCGGCCCGCCTTCATAAGCCGCATATCTTTCTAGGCGGGCCGGTACTTGGCCTCCGGGGCAGGGTTACGGCTCTGTGTCCGCTATAGGCCAACCTCACCCCTGTAGGAGCAAGGAGCAAGGAAACCCCCCAGCGGGTGTGAAGATTCCTTCAGCGATGAAAAGGAGTTCCCGGTAAAAGGAAGATAGAAGGAAGGAAGTCCGCTGGGGGTCATTCATGAGACGCTGCAACCTGGCCGAGGGTTACACCAGGAGACGAGCTTGACTAAATCTGGGGAGGAAGCATCGAGCGTGCTCCGGGTATCAAAGAGAGCCGGGGCTTCGCGCCCCTTAGAATCAAACCTCGTGCGTCCTGAAGGCAAGAGATAGCCCCCGGCGGCGGCAATGTGTGCGTGCAATGAAGGCCCTCTAAAGAGAGACTGTGCCACCGGGGGTACCCAATATGACGCTGTACCCCGGCCAGGGGTTACACCGTTCAGCTACCCTCGGACCAGGGCTCCGCGCCTTCTCACAGCAAGCTCGGTGAATAAGTCCGGCCCGAAGCATGTCCTGTATGTGGTCCAGGCCGGTCCCAACAGTTCTACCCAGCGAAGCTACGGTCCTACCCTCTCTACCCTTGGACCGGAGCAGCAGACTCCAAAACGGCTTCTAGCAGCCTTTAAGGGAGGAAACCTTCCAGCCGCTATAAGGAAAGGGGTTGCGGCGGAAACAGTATGGTGCCGCTACAGGGTGGCGAGCTAACCCGCTACTTTGTCGTCACAGACGGCCAAGATCGCTTGCCCGGGAGCGCCACTGCCTAAGGCTCATGAAGTATGCTGTGGGCCTCGGCGATAGCAGCCCCGGCAGAGGCCAAGGCCGAGTCGATGTGGGCCACAATGCTCGCGTAGTCCGGGCCATCGGCAAGAAAGGAGACGTTCATCTTATCCTTTGCTGCGCGCATCCGGCCTTCGGCCTGTGCGAGGTCTTCGATGACTTCGCTGATAACCATGTGGGGTTCTACGCCCTCGTGATCCATGTCTAAAACCTCCCCACGCTAAAATAGCCGGGAGAGATTCACCTCTCCCGGACGCCACGCTGGTAGCAGGCATATTCTACCCCGTCCGCTTTGTTAGCCTCCTATCTCCTATGAATAGCTAGGGGC
>DATDKT010000080.1:0-4897 GCA_036519775.1 Rubrobacteraceae bacterium | reverse complement strand
AGGGCCTTCAGCCCCGGCAGTCCGCCGTCGCGCTCCCGGATCTCGCCCGCTATGGCGCGGGCCACCTCCACGTCGTTCGTGTCAAGGTAGGCGTTGAAGGCGACGAGAAAGAGACGCGCTCCAACGGCGACCGCTCCTGAGCGCGGCGGGATCTCCTCCGGTCCGTAGTCGGGCTTCCATAGCGCTTCCCCGCAGCGAGCGACGAGTCCTTCGTACCCGCCGCGGCGGACCTCGGCGAGGTCCACCCTGTAGGGCGTGCTCGCAGCAGCGCCGTAGAGGTAGACGGGGAGGCCGAGAGCGCCTATAGCCTCCCCCACCATCTTTGCGAGGCGCACCGCCTCTTCGAGGGTAGTATCGGAGAGCGGTGGTCCAAGGGGTACGAAGGGCAGAACGTCCAGAGAGCCCATTCTGGGATGGACACCTTTCTGGTCGGCTAGGTCTATCTCCTCGACACAGGCGCAGGCGAGAGCGACGGAAGCTTCGAGGAGAGGCTCTCCTTCCCCGACGAAGGTCAGTACACTCCGGTTGTGGTCGGGATCGGAGTGGAGGTCGAGGACACGGACGCCGGGGACGGCCCGAACGGAGTCGGCTATTCGGGCCACCTTTTCGGCATCGCGGCCCTCGCTGAAGTTGGGAACGGCCTCGAAGAGCTTGGGCGGCATCGTGCTCTCCCCTAGCGAGAGCCCAGGGCGCGGTCGAGGTTGATGGTGGCGGTTATGAGGGCGAGATGTGTGAGGGCCTGGGGGAAGTTGCCCAGAGCCTCGCCGGAAGGCCCCACCTCCTCGGCGTAGAGGCCGAGGTGGTTGGCGTAGGAGAACATCTTCTCGAGAGCTAGACGGGCGTCGTCGAGCCGGCCAGCCCGGGTCAGGCAATCGACGAACCAGAAGGAGCAGATGTTGAAGGCACCCTCGAAGGCTCCTTCGAAGGCATCGGGGGCGGCGTCGTTGACGTTGTAGCGGCTCACGAGGGTGTCGTTGGTCAGCTCCTCCTCTATCCGGGCGAGCGTGGAGAGCCAGCGCGGGTCCGTGGGACCTACGAACTCCACGATCGGCATCAGGAGCAGGGAAGCATCGAGGGCCTCCCCCCCATAGACTTGGACGAAGCTCTCCTTCTCGGCGTTCCAGCCTTTTTCCATGATCTCCTCGTAGATGCTGTCTCGCTCGGCCGTCCAGGGGCCCTCACCGGAGGGCAGGCCGCGCTCGTGCGAGATCCTGACGGCCCTCTCCAGAGCGACCCAGCTCATAAGCTTGGAGGAGACGAAGTGCCTTTTGCCGCCGCGAACCTCCCAGATACCCTCGTCCTCCTGACGCCAGTTGCGGCTGAGCCAGTCGAGGACCTTGTGGAGGCTCTTCCACAGATCGTAGTCGAGCGGCGCACCGTGCCTGTTGTAGAAGTAAGCGGCGTTCAAGACAGCCCCGTAAAGGTCAAGCTGGGTCTGCTTGTAGGCGGCGTTTCCGAGCCTCACTGGGCGCGACCCCCTGTAGCCGGAGAGGTGTGAGAGGTCGGCTTCTTCGATGCTCGCGCGCCCATCGATGCCGTAGAGGGGCTGCAAGAGGCCGTCGGTGTCCTCGGCGTTGCAGCGGTCCCTGAGCCAGCCCATAAAGTTCCTCGCCTCCTCGTCGAAGCCGATGGAGATCAGGGCGTGTAGTACGAAGGCCGCGTCTCTGAGCCAGGTGTAGCGGTAGTCCCAGTTGCGCACTCCGCCCACCCACTCAGGCAGTCCCATCGTCGGCGCCGCGACCAGAGCGCCCGTCGGGTCGTAGACCATGAGCTTGAGGACGAGCGCCGAGCGGTGGACCACCTCACGCCAGCGGCCCTCGTAAGTGCAGCCCGAGATCCAACGCCGCCAGTACTCTAAGGTGTAATCCAACAATTCCTCGAACGAGCGGTCCGAGAAGGCCACCTCCGGGCCCTCGCCCCTCTCCAGCCCCGCCAGGACGAACGTCGCGCTCTCCTCCGCCTCGAGCTCGAACCTGGCCCGCACGTCGCCGCGCGTCCCGATCTCGAGCGACACGTCGGGGGAGGCGAGTCCCAGGGTCAGACGCGGCCCCAAAAAGACCGCCCCCGCTCCTCTCAAAGCAACCGAATGGCCGGCGCGCGCATAGTCGAAGGCTGGCCTGCATTCGACGTTCAAGGTCACCCGCCCCCGGATAGCCCGGACGTTGCGCACCAGGCGGTGGCGGGCGTGTCCGTCTTTATCGACCGGCATGAAGTCCAGGATCTCCGCTACCCCCTCGGGTGAGAGAAAGCGCGTGAGGAGCACGTTAGTGTCCGGCAGGTACAGCTGCTGGCTCCGGTCGTACCTCTCGGGCTGAAGCTTGAAGTGCCCGCCCTTCTCGTCGTCCAGGATAGAGGCAAAGATGCTCGGCGAGTCGAAGGCCGGCAGACACAGCCAGTCCACCGTCCCGTCGGTGCCGATGAGCGCCGCTGTGTGCAGGTCGCCCACGATCCCGTGGTCCTCTATCGGCAGGTAGCCCATCCTAGTACCTCATCACGAGTATGCCGCCGGCCAGGACCAAACCAACCCCGAGCGTCTTAGGAAGGCTGATCTCGGCGCCGGCCCCGAAGAACCCCAGAGCATCTAAGAGAAGCCCGAAGAGCAGCTGCGAGGCTATGACCAGGGAGAGCGCCCGGGCGACCCCACCCTGCCCGGCGACAAAGGCGATACCACCCAGGATAAACGCCCCCAGGAGCCCTGAGGCGAGCGAGTGCATAAGCGCCCGCGACGTAAGCTCCGGTCTGGCCGTGAAGAGCGTGATCACGAGCCCGACCGCTCCGGTGGCGAGACCGGAGATGGTGATGAACGCAGCCGGTCCGAGCGCCCTCTGGGCCGCCGCATTAAAGCTCGTCTGGGTAGCCACGGACAAGCCTACCAGCACCGCGATAACCACCGCATATCGCAAAACGCTACCCCCTAACAGCTTACGGTGAGCCACAGCCGAGTCTTAAAGATATCAGAGTCGAGGGCAGCCGCGTGCGGTCCCTACAAGCGGTTGATCTCTGTCTCGTGAGCGTGCCCGTAGCGGTAGAGGTTTGCCTCGTCGAACGGACGCCCGATGAGTTGCAGCCCGACGGGCAGCCCCGAGCTGGTAAAGCCGCATGGGACAGAGAGGCTCGGGAGACCGTTGAGGTTGGTCGGCCCCGTCAGCCGGGTCAGCGCCGAGAACACGAGCTCTTCGTGACCCCCAATCTCTACCTCTCGCTGGCCTATCTCCGTGGCCACGATGGGGACGGTCGGCGTCAAGAGCACCTCCACCTCTCCCAGAGCGCGCTCGAACTCTTCCAGCGAGCGGCGCTTCGTTATCTGCTGCGCCTTCGCGTAGCGGTGAGCCTTGAGATGCTCTGCGTCGCGGATACGCTCGCTGGTCTCGTCACCAAACCTCTCCGGCGCGCTCTTCAAACGCTCCTCGTGGATGGTGTAGGCCTCGACAGCGAGGATGACCCGCTGCGCCTTGAGCGTCTCCGGGAGGTTCGGGATCTCGATCTCTCGTACTTCCACTCCTAAAGACCGGAAGACCTCGATAGCCTCCCTTACCCTCTCTTCCACCTCGCTTTCGACGTTCTCGAAGTAGTGGTTCACCGGCACGCCCACCGAGCCGCCCCGAACGGAGCGCCGGAGCTCCCGAGCGAAGTCTTCGGCAGACCTGTCGGCAGAATAAGGATCTTGCGCGTCGAATCCGGCGAGCGCGTTCAGGAGGAGCGCGTTGTCCTCCACGGTACGAGTAAGGGGACCGACGTGGTCGAGGGTCCAGGCGAGTGGGAAGACGCCGCTCTTGCTCACCCTCCCGAAGGTCGGCTTCATGCCTACCGTGCCGCAGAGGGCGGCGGGAACCCGCACGGAGGCGGCGGTGTCGGAACCCAGCGCCGCGTAGCACAGCTCTGCCGCGACAGCCGCCCCCGAGCCGCCGCTAGAGCCGCCCGGGATCCTGGTCGGGTCGTGAGGATTCCTCGTCGGCCCGAAGTAGGAGCGGTCGCCGGTAGGGCCGTAGGCGAACTCGTGCGTGTTCGTCTTACCGATGATGATCGCCCCTGCCTCTTCAAGCTTCGAGACTACCGTAGCACTGTGGTCGGGGACGTGATCCTCAAAGAAAGCGGAACCCATAGTGGTGCGGACGCCCTTCGTGTAGATGAGGTCTTTGAGCCCGACGGGGACGCCGTGGAGCGGGCCGCGGTACTCACCGTGCAGTATCTCCTTCTCCACCCGCGCCGCCTCTTCGAGCGCTCGTTCGGGCAACACGGTGATAAAGGCGTTGAGCTTTTTATCAACGGTTTCGATGCGCTCTAGGAGCGCGCCTACGACCTCGACCGGGGAGAGGCGCCGCTCCCGCAGGGTGGTGGCGAGAGCGGCGAGCGTGCGCGGCAGGTTTTCAGTCTCGTTCATTCTTCCAAAGGACCGGAGACGGTGTCGGAGAGAGCCTGACGCTTCGTTTCGACGCCGAGCAAGAACACCGCGATCCCTCCTGCGACGAAGGCAGCGGCCCATGTGGACAGCGCGCTCACAAGGGCGAAGCCGAACAGAATCCCCCCGAGAGTCGGGGTTATGATGCCAGCAACCCTCGCCATACCGCTTGCCCATCCCATGCCGGTGGTACGAATCTCAGTCGGGTAGAGTTCGGGCGTCCACGCGTACAGGGAACCCCAGGCGCCCAGGGCGAAGAAGCTCATCAGCATCGCAGAAGCGAGCAGCCCCGTGAAACCGGTCACGGTGGCAAAGAGGAACGTGAACACGCCGCTCGCTATCAGGTAGATACCGAGGGTGTTACGCCGGCCCCAGCGTTCGATCAGGTACGCGGCGGAGAAGAAGCCCGGCAGTTGCGCCAGGGCAAGGAGGAACGTGTTCTGGTACGTCTGGAGGGACGAGAAACCCTGTTGGACGAAGGCCTGGGGCAGCCACGTA
>DATDKT010000079.1:0-2796 GCA_036519775.1 Rubrobacteraceae bacterium | reverse complement strand
GCCCGGGACGAAGCCGATCACCGTCTCGATCCCCATACTGGCGAGCCAGCGCAGCCCACCGATCACCTCGCCGACCTTCTCGCCTCTCTCGCCTACGTCAAAGGCGAACGCGCAGGTCTTCTCGATCGAGTCGTAGTCCCTACCCTCGGCCTCGCAGTGCCGGCGCAAGACGTCGAGCTTCTTCGGGATCTCCGGGCTCGGACGGAGGCTGCAAGCGTCGGCGTAGCGCGCGACCAGCAGCAGCGTCTTCTTCTCCCCGTCGCCGGCGATCATGACCGGCGGGTGGGGGCGGGTGAGGCTTTGGGGCAAGTTGAGCGGTCGTTCGAGCCGGTAATGCTCCCCCTCGAAGGGGCGCTCGTCGCCCCGCTCCCCGCTCCACATCCGCAAGGCTATCTGCACAGTCTCTTCCAGCATCTCGAAACGCTCCTTCTGAGGCGGATACGGGATGCCGAGACCCGTTGCTTCTTCTTCGTAGTGGCCCGAGCCGATGCCGAGCCAGGCGCGTCCTCCCGAGAGTACGTCGAGTGTGGTCACCGTCTTCGCCAGCACGGCCGGGTGCCGGAAATGCACCCCCGACACCATCGCCGTGAGCTTTGCCTGCTCCGTATTGGCGGCCAGGAACGCCAGCGTCGTGTAGCATTCCGGTTCGTTGGCCTCCGGGCCGCCCATGATCGGGTGCTGCCAGACGTGGTCCGCCACGGCGATGCAGTCGAACCCCGCCTCTTCCGCGGATCGGGCGATGTCCGCCAGGGTCCTGCCGAATCGCTCCGGTCCCCCGTCCCAGTCAAAGCTGTTGAGTTGCAGTCCGAGCTTCATGGATTCCTCCTTCCGTTCTCGCCACCCGACGTTTTACCTGTTCTTGCATGGGATCGACACCTTTTCTCGGGGTCGCGCCTCGATGGTCGCTCACGGCCTGCCCAGGATAGGGCTCAGTTGCAGGCCTGCCAGCAGCCAATTCTCCTGCTGCTTGACGAAGATGAGCGTCGCGCGGACCTGCTCCTGGATGTCGTAGCGGCCGTTTTCGTCCTCGTACACCCCCTCGGCGGTCTGGCGGCACACCGCGACCGCCGCGTCCCCGTAGGGGCGAAACGCTACTTCGTCAAGCCCGAAAGTCTCGTAGTGCAGGTTCCCGGCCTCGTGGCGAGAGAGCCACTGCTCTTTGTTGAGCGCGAAGCCGCGTGGTCCTACTCCGACGAAATCATCCGCCAAGACGTCTCCGAGGAAGGTGGTGTCGCCGCGCAACTCGGCGGTGGCCCAATCCTCCACGAGGCTATTCAGTTCCTCGATACGGTCGTTCATAATTCGTCTCCTCTCTTATTGCGCGTCAAGTTGTGTCAACGGCGTGCTATTCGTAGCGCAGGACCTCGGCCGGGTAGACCTTCGACGCCTGGCGGGCTGGCAGGAAGCTCGTCAGGAGCGAGGCGGCGTAGCCGACCACGATCACGAGCAACAGCTCGGCCCACGGCACGGGACCTCGAGTCGAGAATCCTGGCCGCTCCCGGATGCCGATCGGAAGCGGCCCGATTGTTAGGTCAAGCTGGCGAGGATTCTTACAGCAGGTTTAGTTCCCTGGCCCTCGCCACCGCTTGCGTGCGGCTGTGCGCATCCAGCTTGCGGTAGATGTTGTTGACGTGGGTCTTGACGGTGCCCACGCTGACGAACAGGTCCGTCGCGATCTGGCGGTTGGTCTTGCCGGCTGCTATGAGCTGGAGGACTTCCAGCTCGCGTTCGCTCAAGGGTTCGATAAGTCCGTCGGCCGGCAACACGTCGCCCGGGGCCTCCCGCTGAAGCGCCGCCGTGAGCTTCCTGAGGTAGTGCGTCGGAACCTCGTCCGCCGGATCGAGGCGCTCCCGCTGCCTGGCCTCCAGCGTTTCGGACAGGAGGACGGCCATCGCGGGACCCTCGTCGACGAAGATGCGCACGTAGCCCTCCGGCTGGCCCAGAGCGAGCGCCTGTCCAATAACGTCCATTGCCCGGGTCTTCTCGTCCCTGGCTCTCAGGGCCAGCGCCCGCAACGCAAGGATCTCTATCTCTATCGGGCCGCCCCTGCCGTCGGCCCCTTCGGCCGCCCCGCGTAAGCCGTCGAGCAGTTGCAGCGCCTCGTCGTGGTCCTCCCTCGCGATGAGCAGCCGCGCCAGGGAGGCGCGTTCCGATTCCCGCGTGGAGCTGGGCACGTCACCAATCTCCGTCGCGCGCTCAAGGTCGGTGGCAGCCTGGAGTTCGCCCCTCATCAGGTGCAGTCGCGCCTTCCAGAGGGTCGCCCAAACGGTCGCCTGAGGGACACCCGAGTCCCGCGCCAGCCGCTCCGCCTCGTGGGCGAGGTCGAGAGCGCCATCCGTGTCGCCCCGTGCCCGCCTCGCTTGCGAGAGGGCAACCCGGGCCCTCACCAGTACGTCTAGTTCCCCAGCCCTCTCGGCGAGTTCCGTGCCCAGCGTCAGCTCGCGCTCGGAGGCGTCCAGGTCATCGCGTTCGTAGAGGAGTTCGCCCAGCCCGATGCGCACGCGCCCCACGGCGGGCAGCAGCTCGGCCTCCCGCTCGGCCGCGAACCCGAGGGCATGGCGCAGCGTCGTGTCCGCCTCGCGGAGCCATCCTTGCGTCATCCGTAGTTGGGCCAGGGACCCCATGGCCGCCAGGGCGATGTAGTCGTGGCCGGCCGCCCGGCCCAGTTCGGCCGTCTGGGCGAAGGCATCGGTCGCCGCTTCGAGGTCGTCGGCCGCCCGGTAGGCCTCCGCCAGGCAGTGGGCGGCGAAGGGGCGCGGGTTCAGGTTGTCCTCGGGCAGGAGCGCCAATGCCCGT
>DATDKT010000078.1:0-4424 GCA_036519775.1 Rubrobacteraceae bacterium | reverse complement strand
TGTCCGGCCTCCAGAGCACGCACTAGGCGCTCTACGAGGGGCTCTTCCGTAGCTGCCTCGAAGGCCCCGGCCGAAGGGGACCCGGGGGACATCGCTCCGGGCCAGGAGGATGCGTAAGCACGAACTACTCCGGGCTCTGCCGAACGCCTCTTCTGCTTCTACTTGCGGGTGTCTTTGAGTATCTCGAAGATCTCACCGATGAGCGCCTCACGCTTCTGGGGCGAGAGGTCCCTGGGGTGAATGGTCTGCTTGTCGGACTGGAGGTTCCTCGTTTGAGCCTCTTCAGCCAGGTAACGGTCTATGAGGCGCACGATAGCGTCGACCTTCTCGCGAGGGAGACCGTCGCCGCCCCGGGTTAGCCTGCTCCACATGCTTCCTACCCCTTCTCCTGGCCGCTCTTGTCGGAGTGGATTATACCCCGCGACGCCGGATGCTCTGCGGAGTGCTCTGCGGAGTGGCGGGGGAAAGAGTGCTCGCGGAAGGGGGCGAACCCTTGGGGATTTCGCCAGGCGTGGGTGGTTATCCGGAGCTCTTTCTCGTCTATCTCGACGAGGTTGAAGCTCGACGGGCGCCCGGCGCGTAGGCGGTTCGAGATCGTACCGGCGGTGGAGATCACGAGCCCTGGGCTGCTCGCTTCGACGGTGTGCACCGCCTCCTGATGGTCGTGGCCGCACAAGATCACTTCGGCTCCTAGAGATGCGAAGGCGCTCAAAGCTTGCTTCGTATTGGCGAGGCCGTGGCGGCCGGAGGCCGCGCCCCTTATGGGATTGTGGTGGATCATGACTACTCTGGCGGCCTCAGGGTCCGCGTTTTCGAAGGCCTTCTCTACATGCTGGAGGTCGCGTTTGTTGACGTGCCCTATAACCCCGAGGTCTCGGAAGCGGCGCGTGAGCGACCCGCGCGAGATGCCGTGCGCGGTGTTGCACCCGGCGATCACCGCCCCCGGCACTTCCAAAGCGGGGTTGAGATCCGGGGAGATATGCCTGGCGTACCTGGAGTACTTGAAGTCGTGGGCGGTATGGCCGAAGTTGAAGTTTCGGGCGACGGCCCCGATCCAACGTATATCATGGTTGCCGGGGATGACGATGACCGGGGCAGTCTTCCGGATCTCGTCCAGGTAGGCGCGGGCCTTTATGAACTCGGAGGTCGTGCACTGCTGGGTGAGGTCGCCCGAGACCGCCACCGCCTCCGGCGCGAGCTCCGCGATGCACCCCTTCAAAGAATCTAACTGCCCGGCTACCGCGGGCCGGCCAAAGTGCAGGTCCGAGGTGTGTAAGATCCTGACCACGAAAGGTGAGTTTACCCGAATGCGGGCGTCTGAGAAACCCCGACAGACGACGTTGGCGCGGCGCGTACTTTTAGGCTTTGTCGAGGAAGCCCTTGAGGGCCGCGTTAAACTCCTTTGGAGCTTCGAGGTTCGAGAGGTGACCCGCCCCTTCCAGGGTGAGGTGGCGGGAGTTGGGGATCTTCCCGGCCATCTCTCCCATTACCTCCGGCGTGGAGAGAGCGTCTTCGGCGCCGCCCAGGACGAGCGTAGGTACGTTTATCTTACTGAGCAGGTTGGTAGAATCGGGGCGGTCGCGCATGGCGCCCAGAGCCGCGACGACGCCGTCTGGGGAGCTCTCGAGGATCATGGCGCGCACCGTTTCCACGACGTCTTCTTCGTTCTCTAAGGTAGCGGGAGCGAGGAGACGCTCCATCTGGAGCTTTAGGAGTACCTCGACGCCCTCCTCGGCGACCCGGCGGGCCGTCTCCCGGCGCGTCTCTTTGACGTCTTCTGAGTCCGGGTCGGGGCGGGTATTGGCGAGCACGAGGGCGGAGATCCTCTCAGGAAAGAGCGTGAGGCAAGCGAAGGCGACGTAGCCGCCCATCGAAAGGCCACCGAGGACGACACTCTCCAGCGCCAGCCTGTCGAGGAGGTCCTGGACCTGCTCGGCATAGTAGCGTACGTCTGGCTGGGCGCACGGGCGAGGCGAGGAGCCGAAGCCCGGGTAGTCCGGGGTTATGATGCGCCGCGTCCCGGCGAGGGCCTCCACCTGCGGCGCCCACATCTTTCGGTTGAGCGGGAAAGCGTGGAGCAGGACCACCGGGTCCTCGGGCCCCTCCCCGCGCTCGCCGTAGTACAACAGACCGCCGCTCGTACGGTACTCCGGCATGTGGCTCCTCTCTGTCTCGAGTCTCCCAAGACCTTACGTACCCACCGCGCTAACATCTCACCTAAAATGGGACCGACGTGAGGATTCTGTACTCGCTCCTTCTGGTCGGGGTGACGGTGGTGTGGAGCTGGACGTTTGTCGTGGTCCAGGATGCCATCGCCCTCTACGGCGTCCTGGGCTTTCTGGCCGTGCGCTTCGCGCTCGCCGCTGCGGCCCTCGCCCCCTACAGCGTGCGCAAGGTCTCACTACGAACTCTGGGTGTGGGCGCGGGTATAGGGCTCGCTCTGGCTCTGGGCTACCTCTTTCAGACCACGGGATTGCTCTTCACCAGCCCCACGAACTCGGGGCTCATAACCGGGCTCTTCGTGGTCTTCGCTCCTCTGGCGGACCGCCTCTTCTTCGGTTTGAGGTCCTCGCGGCTAGTACTCGTTGCGGTGGCCTTGAGCGTTCTCGGGATGGTCCTCTTAGCCGGGGGCGGGCCGGACGGGGTCAACCTGGGAGATCTACTCACCCTCCTGTGCGCCGCCGCGCTGGGCCTGCACATAGCTCTCCTCTCCCGCTACGCCGCCGGATACGACGCGTCGGGGCTCGCCTTCGCCCAGATGCTCTCGGTAGCGGTGGTCTTCGGGGTCTTTTGGCCCTTCTTCGAGCCGGTCGCCTTCCCGCCACGGGAGGTCAGGCTCCCCCTCGTGGCGACGGGCCTGGTTGCGTCGGCGGGGGCGTTCTGGGTGCAGACCTTCGTCCAGCAGCGCATCCCGGCGGCCCGGACGGCGGTGATCCTTACCATGGAGCCCGTCTTCGCCGCCCTCTTCGGGTACTGGCTCGCCGGCGACCGTCTCATCGCTCTCCAGGTCTTCGGGGCCGCCCTGATCCTCTCGGCGCTCCTTGTCTGCGAGGTGCTGCCGGTACTCCCCATAAAACGAAGCGGAAAAAAAGTGGAAAAAAGCACGAAAGAAAGGAGACCTGCTGTAATGAGAAGTGTCGAGGTTCCCGAGTACGAGGTCCACGGCGAAGTCAGGGTAGACCCGGCTCGCACCGCCCTCGTCGTCGTGGACATGCAAAACGACTTCGTGAAGGAGGGCGGCTCGCTCGTCGTCCCCGACGCCGAGGCTACGATACCGATTATAAAGGCCCTACTCGACCTCGCCAGGGAGTCGGGGATGAAGGTGATTTTTACGCAAGATACCCACAACGAGGGCGACCCGGAGTGGGAGATCTGGCCGGAACACGTCTGGGAAGGCTCGTGGGGCTGGGAGATAGTGAACGAGCTCGAGCCGCGTGAGGATGAGCTCGTGATCCGCAAGGTGCGCTACGATGCCTTCTACGGGACGCACCTGGACCATTTCTTGCGGCTCTGGAGGGTGGATAACCTTATCATCTGCGGCACGGTCGCCAACATCTGCGTCCACTACACCGCGGCGAGCGCCGCTTTAAGGTGGTTCGACGTGGTGATCCCTAAAGATGCCACCTCCGCTCTGGACCCGTTCGACCTGGAGTCTTCTCTGCGGCAGACCTCCTTCTTGTTTAACGGCAAGATCACGCAGAGCGCGGCTATAAAAGCCACGGTATAGAGTTACCTTCCGTTGGGCTGTTGCAGGCTACGCGAGGGTTTGGAGGATCGTCCTCGCGCTCACAAAGCCATCGTCGAGCAACACGCCGGCCGGCTCGAGATAATAAGCGAGCCCCGAGAGGTACGTACGCTCGTATCTGGCTGCTCCTTTGTTATTGAACGGAACGCTTGGCCGAACGGAACTGCGAGGTCGTTTGCGATATTCGTGTGCAGGAGGCTAAAATAGCCTTTGGTACCAAAGGTATCCAGGTCGTACACGGGTCGGGAAGGGTTGGGTCATGAAACGGTACGTGTCTTCCACCCGCTATAGAGGCATCGCGGCACACGAGGGGGAGGGGTGGGCAAGATAATACTGCTGGTGGAGGACAACCCAGACGACGAGGCGCTAACCCTGCGAGCCCTCAAAAAGAACGACTTCGAAAACGAGGTTGTAGTCGCCCGCGACGGAGCCCAAGCCCTCGACTACCTCTTCGCCACAGGCGAGCACGAGGAGCACGCTGCGGGGGTTGTGCCGCAGTTGGTCTTGCTGGACCTCAAGCTGCCAAGGGTGGACGGGCTGGAGGTTTTGAGGAGGATAAGGGCCGACGAGAGGACGCGGCTGTTGCCGGTAGTGATTCTGACCTCCTCTAGGGAGCAGCGGGACCTGGTGGAGGGCTACGGGTGTGGGGCGAACAGCTACATTCGCAAGCCGGTAGACT
>DATDKT010000077.1:0-8666 GCA_036519775.1 Rubrobacteraceae bacterium | reverse complement strand
CTCTCGCTGGGCGGCATGTTCGCGCTGTACTTCGCCGCCAAATACCCGGACCGCATCCGCGGTATCGTTCCCATAAACGCCTGCGTATTCTTAAACGACCCTGACCTCGCCCGGGTCGTCTTCGACCCCGAGGCTCCGCCGGCCGTACCGGGCGTCGGCTCCGACATAAAAGCCGAGGGCGTCGAGGAGCTCGTCTACCCGCAGGTGCCCGTCCCGCCCATCAAGGAGCTCATGGCGATCATGCGCGTCACCGACGACCTCCTGCCGTCAATAACAACCCCGGCCCTGATCCTGCAATCCACCGAAGACCACGTCGTCCCGCCCGAGAACGGTCCGCACATTCTGGAGAAGCTCGGCGGCGAGGACAAGGAGCTCGTCTGGCTAGAGAACTCCTACCACGTCGCCACGCTGGACAACGACGCGGACCTCATAGCCGAGAGGAGCGTCCGATTTATACGCGAACACGGAGGATGAGTACGAAGAGAAGGTTCTAGCCGACCGGCCCTACCCCTGTATGTTCGTCTCCCGCCAGCGGGTGTGGGGGCCTAAGCCCTCGGCCTCCGGAAACTCCTCGCCCTTCGTGAGCTGGACGCGGACCGGGGGGAGCATCGTCCCCCGGTCGCAGATGTAGGTGCCGCTTATGGGGGCTTTCTCGCCCGGCTTGAAGACCGGACCGTAGCGTCGGTAGCGTGAGAGTATGTCATCTAAGCCGGTGGGCAATTTCTACAGGCTCACGATCCGGGCGTCGGTGAAGCCAGGGGTCTCGCGCAGAGTTTCGAGGAGTTCGTCGGAGACGGGCTCGTCTACGGTTATCGCCATGGCGGCAGGCTGGCCGGGGGCGTCGCGCCCGACGGCCATGTTCCCGATGTTTATACCGTGCTCGCCCAGGATGGTCCCGATCTTGCCGATCATGCCGGGCTGGTCCTCATTACGGATAAAGAGCGTGTGCTTCTGGGGGACGATGTCCATCGTGAAGCCGAACGCGTCCACGATCCGCGGCTGCATCCGGGGTCCGACCAGGGTCCCGCTCACGACGGTCTCCCCGCCTCTCTCCGAGGCAAGCCTGAGCGTGACGAGGCTCGTGTAGTCTGCGCTCTCGGAGAGCCGGGCGGTCTCGACCCTCAGACCCCGGTCGCGGGCGAGCGCGGGGGTGTTTACGAAGTTCAAGGGCTCGTGCACCATCCGGGCCAGGAGCCCCTTCATTGCCGAGACATCCAGAAGCCTCGTGTCGTGGGCCGCGACCTCGCCCCGGTACTCTATCTTAAGGGAGTTACCGGGTCTGTCGGTTAGCTGGTAGAGCACCCTCCCCATTGTCTCGCAGAGCTCCGCGAACTGGGCCACGAACTCGGCCCCCTCACCGATCGGGACCGGCGCGTTTATTGCGTTCATCGGCACCTGGCCGCGCAAGGCGCTCGCGACCTGCTCGGCGGCGGTAACACCGGCCCGGTCCTGGGCCTCGACGGTGCTCGCGCCTAGGTGCGGGGTAACGACGACGTTCGGGAGCGTAAAGAGCGGGGAGTCAGTGGTCGGCTCCTCCTCGTACACGTCCAGGGCGGCTCCGGAGATCCTGCCCTCCTTGAGCGCGTTGTACAGCGCCGTCTCGTCCACGATGCCGCCGCGCGCAACGTTGATGATGTACGCAGAGGGCTTCATCTTCTCCAGGGCCGCCTCGTCGATCATACCCCTCGTCTGCGGGGTACGCGGGACGTGCAAGGAGATGAAGTCGGACTGCTCCAGGACCTCGTCCACCGTCTCGGCGCGCGCGACGTTCATGTCGCGCATCCTATCCTCGGAGACGTACGGGTCGTAGGCGAGGACACGCATCCTCATCCCCAGAGCGCCCCGCGCCACGATAGTGCCCACGTGCCCCAGGCCCACGAGCCCGAGCGTCTTGCCGGCGACCTCGACACCCTTGAACTTGCTCCGCTGCCACTCCCCCGCGCGCAGGGTGTTGTCGGCGGCCGGGATGTGCCTGGCCGCGGCGAGCATGAGGCCCAAAGTGTGCTCGCCCGCCGCGATCGTGTTGCTCTCGGGGGCGTTGGCGACGATGATGCCCCGCTTGGTCGCCGCCTCGATATCTATATTGTCCACACCGATACCGGCCCGGCCTATAGCTTTGAGGTTCTCGGCCCTCTCGATGACCTCGGCCGTTACCTTGGTGGCGCTGCGGATGATCAGGCCGTCGTACTCCTCGATCCTCTCTAGAAGCTCCTCGGGCGAGAGCCCGAGGAGCACGTCTACCTCGAACTCCTGCCTTAGTAGCTCGACCCCGCTCTCAGCAAGGGCCTCGGTTATGAGTACCTTCACTAAGCTGTCACCCCGCTCCTGGAGAAGACCCTCTGCGCCGCCCCGACACCGCTGCCCAGCTCCACCGGGTAGTCGAGCGACTCCAGCGCCAGTTCGGCCGCGGCTATGGTGGCGATGATGTCGTAAGAGTCGAAGTATCCACAGTGGCCGATGCGGAAGATCCTACCCTCCATCGGCCCCTGCCCACCGGCGACCTGTATCCCGTGCTCGCGGAACATCAGCCGCACCAACTCCTTGCCGTCGATCCCCTCGGGCACCCACGCCGCCGTAACCGCGGAGTTCATGTCCTCGTCGGGGCCGAAGAGCTTGAGGCCCATGCCCTTTATACCCTCGCGCGAGGCGCGCCCGAGTAGCACGTGGCGCTGGAAGACCTCTTCGACACCCTCGGCCAGGATCTGCTGCAGCGCGATGTCGAGCTGGATGATGATGCTGACCGGCGGGGTCCAAGGCGTCTGCGGTGGGGTCTTGGCGTAGGCTTTCTTGGCGGCGGTCCAGTCGAAGTAGTAGCGTGGCATCCTGGACTCCTCGTGTGCCCGCATCGCCTTCTCCGAAACGCTCACGAATCCGAGACCCGGAGGCGTCATAAGCGCCTTCTGCGAACCCGCGACGACCACGTCCACGCTCCACTCGTCAGTGCGCAGCGGGCAGGCCCCCAGGCCCGAGACAGCATCCACGATGGTGAGGACGTTCTCCGCCGCCCGGGCGAAGCCCTCGATGTCGTTCACCGTACCCGTGGAGGTCTCCGAGAGGACGCACATGGCGGCCTTTATCTCCGGGTCGCGCGACAGCGCGTCGGCCACCTGCTCGTTGTCGGCCTTGACGCCCCAGTCGTACTCGAGCTCGGTGACCTCGAGGTCGAAGGCCTTGCTCATCTTGACCCAGCGGTTCCCGAAGTTGCCGTTGTTGACCACGAGCACCTTATCGCCGGGCGAGAAGAGGTTCTGGATCGCACCCTCAAAAGCCCCCGTCCCGCTCGCCGCGTAGGTGAAGATGTCGTTCTCGGTCAGAAAGACCTGCTTCAGGCTCTCATTCACCCGGGTGAACACCTCGCCGAACTCCGGCGTGCGGTGGTGGATGATCGGCATAGCCCCGGCGGCCGATACCTCCGGTGGAATAGGTGTGGGCCCAGGCGACATTAAACGATACTTGTTCATCATGGGTTCGGAAGATTCCTCTCGTGCCGCGGACAACTGTAAGGGGTATTTTAGTAATTATCTTCCGCGATGGCTACATTCTGGGACAGGCGATTTACAAACTGTTGCTTTCTCCTCGCAACCCGAAACTCGCGTGTTCTTTTGACTCCTCTGGCCGAACGACACACCTTCGGGCATTATGATTCGTAAAGTAGACGCGTGGGGAGAATCGGACGTGTTAATCCGGAGCAAGAGCGGCAGGAGAAACCCGGGTCAGATGTACCGGCAAATTCGTCCGCGTTAACGAAGGACAGGGATATTGAGGTAGTGGGACGGCGGGTGCTGGCCTCCCTGATCGACTGTTCTCTCATCACGCTACTCTCCTCGGTGGCATTCGCGCCGCTCCTGTTAGTACAGCCGGGGCTTATACTGGTTCTGGCGTTGCTGCTCTCGTTCGTGCTCTTGTTCTGCATTTTCTACGTGGCTTACGTGGCCCTGTTCGAAAGCTTTCGGGGACAAACGCCCGGCGAGATGCTCCTCGGGATAGCGGTGATCCGGGAAGAAGACGGCGGCGCGCCGGGTCCGGGTCGGGCAGCTTTGCGGGCGCTGGTATTTCGCTTCGCGGACATGATTATGGGCGTCTTCGTAATGCTCGCCTCGCCGAAGCGCCCGCGGCACGGGGACATGGCCGCGGGTACTCCGGTGGTCCGCAAGGGAAGAGGCTAAGCGAACCCGCCGCCTTCTAGTGCGGGGAGGGCCGTGCGGGAGTATCGGGCGGCGTAGCCGAAGCCGGAAGAAACGGAGGACGCGAAAGGTTCTCTACCCCTGAGCTCGTCGGCTTTGACGCCGGTGCGGATCACTCCCTCCGCAAGGTCTAACCTCAAGGAATCTCCGTGCCGTAAACGACCGATGACGCCGCCCGCCGCGGCCTCCGGGGTCGCCAGCGAGGCCCAGACACCCGGTACGCCTTCGGGGGGTAACCCGTCAGTAAGGACCGGGACGACGCCAGCGAGACCGACCTCGATAAGGGTGCTCCCCAGACGGTCGAGCTCGAGGAGCCCCGGCCCTCCGCGCGGCCCGCAGCCGCCAACGACGAGCAGGTCTTCCGGGTGGACCTCGGCGTCGTTCACCGCCCGGACGGCTGCCCTCTCGGAGGGATAGAAGCGGCAGTTGCCGGAGACCTCCGTGACCCCTTCGCTCGCCCGACAGAGGATCTCCGTACCGGACGCTCGCCCCCGAACGAATACCAGGCGTGAAGGAGGCGTCTCCGGGGCCGGGAGCGCGGACGGGAGCGTCTCCTTGAGCCGTCCGGTCACCGTCGGCGTGTCGTGCAAGGCATCCCCGAGGTGAGCGAAGAGCCCGGCTACACCATGAGCTTCGAACCAGGGGGAGGCAGGTTCCAAGAGAGCGGGGCTCTCGGGAGTGAGAACACGGATCATCTGCGAGAAACCTACTATCCCGGTCTCCCGCGCAATTGCGGCGAGGTGAACGAGAAGCTGCGGTCCGGCCCCCAAAGCTTGGCCCGTCCGCAGCGCGTTCGCCAGGGAGAAGCCTTCGACCAGCTCGCGGGGACGTGGTCGGCCGGTCCTGGCCAGTTCGACGGCGACCCCGGCCGGGTCCTCGTTCAGAGGTGCGAAGCCCAGAGCGGTGAGGGCGACGGAGAAGGGTTCTTTCGTAGGGACTACCACCGCCGGCAGATCGAGCCGCAGCGCGGCTATGAGCAGGCCCGCGAGCTCCGCGGGCTTCTCGGCGCTCAAGAGTAGGGCGTCGAGCCTGTTAGTGGAGCAGAAGGCTTCGGCCCAGTCCGCGACCCATTCCCGGTGGAGCGCGACGCCCCCGACGGGACGCTCCGTCGGCAGGCCGAGCACCATCGGCTCCCCGCCAGCCTCCAGGATGGGCCCGACGTACCCGAGCGCCTCGGAGGGGACCGGGACGAAGATGCGGGGCGTGCGACCGTGCGGCGTAGTGCTATCCGGCACGCGGCTACTGGCCGTTAAGCTTCTCCAAGAGGAACTGGCGTACCCGACCGCCGTCGGCGTTGCCGCGGGTCGCCTTCATCACCTGGCCGACGAGGAAGCCGACGATCTTGTTGTCTCCGGCTTTGACCCGTTCGGCCTCGTTCGGGTTGGCGGCGATGATCCCGTCCACCACTTCGGAGAGCTCGTCGCCACCCATCGAGGCGAGGCCCTCGCGCTCGACTATCTCGGAAGGAGAATCGCCCGATGCGAAGACGGTGCCGAGCACGTCCTTCGCGGCGGAGCGGGAGATGGTGCCTTTCTCGACGAGAGAGATCAGGTCGGCCAGGTGTTCCGGTCCGACCCTCGACTCCGAAATCCCGATACCCGCCTCGTTCAGGCGCGCCTGCAGCTCGCCGCTCGTCCAGTTGGCGGCCTGTTTCGGGTCCGCTTTCGAGGCGACCTCCTCGTAGAAGGCGGCGAGATCCCTATCGGCCGTGAGCACCCCGGCGTCGTACTCCGAGAGCCCGTACTGCTCGATAAAGCGAGCCTTCTTCTGCTCGGGCAGCTCGGGGAGGCGGCCCTTTATCTGGCGTACCCAGGCCTCGGTCAGCTCCAGGGGCAAGAGGTCGGGCTCGGGGAAGTAGCGGTAGTCGTGGGCGTACTCTTTACTCCTCAGCTCGTGGACCTCGTCGGTCTCGGGGTCGTAGTGGAGCGTCGTCTGCTCCACACGACCGCCGCTCTCAATGATCTGCTGCTGGCGCTCCAGCTCGCGCGCGAGGCCCCGCTCGACGAAGCGGAAGGAGTTCATGTTCTTTAGCTCGGTCTTGGTCCCGAAGGTGCCGTCAGGGTTGCGGATGCTAACGTTGGCGTCGCAACGGAGCTGACCCTTCTCCATGTCCGCCTCCGAGACACCGATAGCCTGGAGGATGGCTTTGAGGTGGTTTGCGGTCGCTCTGGCGGCCTCGGGCGAGGGGATGTCGGGCTCGGTGACGATCTCGATGAGCGGTGTGCCGCCCCGGTTGAAGTCCACGAGCGAGCCGACCGAGCCGTGCATCCGGCCAGATTCGCCGACGTGCACGTTCTTGGCGGCGTCCTCCTCGAGGTGGACGCGGGTGATACCGACGCGGACGGTCCCCTCCGGTACGGGGACGTCCAGGTAACCGTTCGTGCAGATAGGAGCGTCGTACTGGGAGATCTGGTACCCCTTCGGCAGGTCGGGGTAGAAATAGTTCTTGCGCGCGAAGATGGCCCTCGGCGCAACCTCGCAATTCAGGGCGAGCCCTGCCATCACCCCGAGCTCGATGGCCTTCTCGTTGGCGACGGGCAGGGCGCCCGGGTGCCCGAGACAGACCGGGCAGGTGTGGGTGTTCGGCTCCTCACCGTAGGTGACCCGGCAAGAACAGAACATCTTTGTTTGGGTCGCGAGATGGACGTGGAACTCGAGCCCAATGACCGCCTGGTAGGTCCTCTTCTCCTCTGTCTGCAAGTGGTAAGCCCCCGTGCCTTGTTATCGTCTGCTACTACCGGTCATTCTAGCATTCGCGCCACGATGCTAGAATCGGTTGTGAAACAGGGACGGGCAAGAAGGAGGGCCTTATCTCCGCGAATGGTGTACCGGACGGGCACGCGCACCTCGTGGTCTTGCAGGGGCCGGGGCTCGGGGATTTTTTCTTTCTGAATGGGGAAGAGCTCGTCATGGGTAACGATCCGTTCCACGCCGACATCATCGTTCGGGATATAGAGGTCGCGCCGAGGCACGCCGCCGTTCATCGCGAACCGGGTTCGGTCGCCTACGTGGTCCGGGATCTTAGTACCGGCAAAGGGACCACGTTGAACGGCGAATCTCTCCACCGCTCGGAAGCTCGCCGGCTGTGCGACGGGGATAGGATCTCCATAGGCGACTCCGTGCTGGAGTTCTCGCAAGATGATCCCGTAAAGGCCCAGTTTCACGAGGCCCTGGACCACCTGATCAACCGCGACTACCTTACGGGGCTGCTCGCCAAGAAACGCTTCGATGAGGAGTTCGAGCACCAGCTGGAGGCTGCAACCATAGCGAGCAAACCCCTGAGCACCCTTATGGCGGACATTGACAACCTCAAAAAGATCAACGACGGGCACGGCCACCTCTTGGGCGAGTTCGTCGTCGGCGCGGTCGGACGCATTATCGGGGAGCTGCACGAAGAAGAAGGCCGCCGGGCCACCCGCTTCGGCGGCGACGAGTACCAGACCATCCTTCCGGGCCTCGCCAAAGGGGAGGCCGGGATCGTGGCCGAGGAGATCCGGCACCGCGTCGAGGAGTACGCCTTCGAGCACGAAGGTACCCTAGCCGACCCAACCCTCTCTTTAGGGATCGCCACCTACCCCGAAGACGGGGTGACGCGCAACGAGCTTACCTACGCCGCCGACAAAGCCTTATACAGGGCTAAACGCGCAGGTGGCAACACCGTGAGCGAATAGCCAGACCTGGAAAACCGGCGTCCCGCCTGCAACTGGCGGGACGCTGGGTACGTGCGATCCGACGGTGTAGCTACTAGTGTAGCTTTTAGGTCTACCTCCTCCGCAGAACGGCGTACGTCAGGGCGCCCGAGCCGAGGAGCAGAGTGGCCGCGGCGGGCAAGAGCATCGACAGAGTAGCCGGACCGCCGGTCATGGGCGTCTCCATCTTACCTTTCTCCATGTTGCCCTTCTCCATCATCTTGGGCTGTTCCATCTTTAGCTGCTCCATCATAGATTCGTCCATCATGTTGGATTCGTCCATCATCATAGACTCGTCCATCATCTCCTGCGCCGTGGCAGTTGGCACGACGATCACCAGGGCCATTAGAGCGGCCATAGCCAAGTACACTAGTCTCTTCATAGGGCCTTTCTCTTCTACCTACTCGGTTTTTCTATCTACTAGCCTGCACCGCTTCGGGCGGCCTCGGATCACACCTCGAGAAAAAAGAGCAGCGCTACGCCAACTCTCGTCGTAGGGCTGCGGCTTCGCTACTCAAGAGCTGCACAAGCCGGTGATCCGGTGACCTTTGGTTAGCGTAGTATTGTGGTAGTGAGCAAAAAGCGACAGTACCTGCTTCTGGCAGACGAGGACCTGATCTCCTTAACCGACGGCGGAGACGCCCAAGCCTTCGCGGCGCTCTACGACCGCCATGGTAGGGTGGCGTACTCGCTGGCCTACCGTATGATGGGGGAGCGCCAGGCCGCCGAGGACCTCGTGCAAGAGGCGTTCCTCAAGGTGTGGCGGGCGGCAGGAAGCTATCGGGTGGAGAGG
>DATDKT010000076.1:0-9509 GCA_036519775.1 Rubrobacteraceae bacterium | reverse complement strand
AGCTTTGCCTCGCCGATGGGTGGTGGAACGCACCTTCGCTTGGTTAGGCCAGAACAGGCGGATGAGTAAGGACTACGAGAGGCTCTATGCTCCACGAGCGAGGCGTTCGTCTATGCGGCGATGACGCGCCTCATGGCAAGGTGGTTGGCCCCTGCTTAGGATTTATCAAACAGTTTCAGAAGGAAGATTCTCGGTGAATAAGCTTGCCTATGTTCTTTAGTGCCAGCAAAACTGTACCTTTGTACAGTAGCTAAAAATATGGAAGGGCGTAACCTTGGTGCAGGGAATACCAGCAAGGAAGATCCGAGGAGAACTACCGATGGCTACGGTCAGCGTGCGTTATATAGTCGACGACGTCGAGGCGGCAATCTCATTCTACACCGAGCGACTCGGCTTCAGCGTCGAGTTTAACCCCGGCCCCGGTTTCGCGGTCCTCTCGCGAGGCGACCTACACCTCCTGCTGAACGAGCCTGGCGCTGGCGGAGCGGGCCAACCGATGCCCGACGGACGCAAGCCCGAGCCGGGCGGCTGGAACCGCATCCAACTTGAGGTCGACGATCTCGCCGGCGAGGTCGAAGCCCTGCGCGACACGGGGGCGCACTTTCGCAACGAGATCGTCGGCGGCAGAGGTGGCAATCAGATCCTACTCGAGGACCCCTCCGGCAACGCCATCGAACTTTTCGAACCTCCAAGGAACTGACGCGGGTGCCATCGCCGTCTCTGGCAACCGGCCAAGGATTAGGTCTTCGATATCCTTAGTTTCTCCCAACGTTCGTTCAGCTATAGAAGAAGGTCGTAGATAAGCCAGTATTCGAAGGTACTTGTGCCCAAGGGATAGTTACCTTAGTTAATACAGTTTCCGATAATTCCGTCTCTGAAACTGTTTGGAAAATAGCTGGACGGGTCTAGATCGCGTGTTTTTGGCGGCGCAAAAGCGGCAATAAGGAGGTTTCTCGCCTCGTTTTAGCGCCTCGTAGGACCCCAGAGTGAAGCCCATTCGGATTTATCAAACAGTTTCTCTAGGCAGCTCGGTAGATAGGGCAACTTGGCCGCAATAAAGAGACCGGTTCTAAGTGCTGTTTGCTACTGCTTGCTCCTGGGTAAGGCTAAAGAAAGTGCGAAAGATGGGCCACACGCCACCCATCTTTCTCCTTGCTCGGAGAGGGCCGAGGCCAAAAGCGTGAAGAGAGCCTCGGCCCTCCTTTCGTGCCTTCGTCAGGGGCAGCGGTGACAGGGATACTAAGAGCTCTCTAAAGGCAAAGCAGTTAAGGGAGAGCGCAACGCGGTTTGCCTCCATTTCTATGATGGAGGAAAATATTCAGAGAGTAAGTGTAGTGAAGCCCATAGACCAGGAGAGGAGACCCCTCAATGAATGAGTTTCAGTTAACCCTCATGAACTACCTGGCTCGGCAGAGCATGAGCCTCTCGGAGTTGGCAAAGCGTGTCGGGTATGATCCTCTTCTTTTTGAGAAGATCGTACTCGGGAAAAACCGTCAGATACCTGTGAACTTCTTTCTTCGAGTTGCCGATGTCCTTAACCTCACCACAAGAGAGAAGGACGCCCTCGAGCGTGCGTGGGCTTTTGGCGTAGATCGGTGGAACTGGGCTAAAAGCTACGAGGGTCTTAAGAGAACGCCTGCAAAGCGGAAGGCAGGGTAGAGAAGAAGCCTGCACAGGGCTCGGGCCCACTCTCCTACAGCGTTCGTCATAACGATTGAACCGATGTAGCGTACCCACAGTGCTCGAAGAAACCGTGGGCATCTCGAGGGAGGAACTATCGTGGCTGGTCGTACCTGAGCGATAACGCCATAGAGGAAGGTTTGCGTGTACCTATTTCGCTCGTACAGGGCGCTCTTTGCGACTTGCCTTCGTGCCCCATCTGCAGAGTCGGGGTTGCCGCCGGTAATAGAGACGCCATAAGGTACCCCCTTCATCGTCACCGCTTCGTACTCGCCGTCGGACCGGCGCTCGGAGTTATGCCGTGAGCCCCGTTCCGCTCGGGTTGTAGCAAACAGGCCCGGATACCCCCTCCCGATCCTCTCTCGACGCCCGCAAAATACCACTATGTGCAGGAGTTTTTGAGTGGGCGATACTGGATTTGAACCAGCGACCCACTTCCTTGTAAGTTAGGTCAAAGCTTTCCAGGTGGGTCCTGCCCTGTCGGGAAATCTCGCATATATAAGCGGTTTTCAGTGTTTCTTGCGCTGATGTTTTCCTGCTCTGTCCGGGTGTGTACTGCTCCGGTTGCAGCACGGTTGCAGCACCTAACCCCTCTCAGTCGGGGTTGTAATCGTACTCCACCGATTCTTTGCCGTACATCCGTCCGCAACACCGTAGGCGCGGCGAAGACGCACCGCGCGTAGCTCTGTCATCGGTTCGGATCCACCACGATCCTCATTTAACCGCTCTCTTCTGCTGCGCGGCTCGTCCTCGGGTCCGGCATTGAGCTTGACGGCGCGACTTGCGTGGCCGCGAGCCGCCACTCTCTGCCCTGTCGCACGAGAACTCTAGTATACGAGAGCTTCTCCTCCCCGGCGCCCCATTCTCCGATCTTGTGCGAGACGCCGTGGCTGACGATCACGTCGTCGGTAATCGCCCTGGAGTGCGCCGGCGTGTTCACAAGCTTCAAATCGTTCGGCATGTTCGGGAATACGTTGGCGAGCATCCGTTCGATCTTCGCCCGCCCTTGCACCACGTCTCCCCACTCAGACAGTAGCGTCGCGTCCCCCGCGAGGAGATCGGAGAGCGCCTTTGCATCCTTAAGGCCGAAAGCCGCGGCGTACTCGCCTTCGAACTTACGCACGATGGCTTCAACGTCTTGCTGCATCATCTCTTTCTCCTTCCTTTCACCAGCCATGGATTCGTTCCGGATCTTCCCGCGCCCCTCTTTTATTTCTGAGGCCTCACGAGCTTGATCTTCTGCCGGCATCGGTGAGCGAGGTCTGCCAAGTGGAGTTTGTGACCTTCCGCGCCGCCACCGCAGTAGAATTGGGCGCTGAAGATTAAACTGTGTCCACCCCCTACGACTACTATGGGCTGTGCGATTCACGGTGTAGGCGTTACTGAGCATAACGCTACGCAAAAAGTCGCCCGACTGACGGCGTCCGGGCACCGGCACGCCCACACTCAAATTTCTACCGCCCCGCTTTTGACCAAGGGTCTAGGTGCAAAGTCGCAACGCTCACTAAAACTGGTTCTGCCCTACACAACACGGAGCTACTGCCGCCTCGTTGGACGCCTAACTACGTAACCATCCCTTTAGTGTATCGTTTCGGGCAGCAAGCCCTGAGCAAGCCTACCCCGACCGATGGTGAAATGCGCGTCTACGGCAGAAGCGAGGCGCTGCGATTTTCCCTCCGGCCGCTTATGCTACTTATATGAGAACGACCAAGCTAGAAGACGAGGGATCTAGGTTTTTAAGGCAGGCTATTTTCGGGAGACAATGAGCGAAGAGGCTATATACGAGAGGATTTCTGCCTCAGATGTGTGGCGACAAGCACTCGCAATCATTCGCCGCTATCCCCTGGCAACGATCATGCCCGCTGCAGTGCTAGGTACAGTTGCAGAAGCTCCCTACTACTTCATCGACGACTCAAACCCTGTATGGGAGCAGATCCTGGCTTCGCTGACTTCGGCGTTTGCCTTTTACTTATTCGTAGCATATGCGGAGGTGATCGCCGCCGAAGCGGAAAGAGGCGCTGCTCGTCTCACCCTGCGTAACGTGCTAGGTAAGCTACAACAAGCAATTCCTATCGTCCCGCTTGTTATCGTTGCCTCAACGATCGCACTCGGTACCACAGCCGTTGCTACAGTCCTGCTAGTGTTGCCCGGCTTGTGGCTGCTGACGCGCTGGTCGCTGTTCGCGTCGGTGATCAAAACAGAGCGACTGGGACCGGTGGCTGCCTTGAAGCGAAGCAACCGGCTCGTGCGAGGCCACTTCTGGACGGTGTTCCTGACCGCTACTCTCGCGTTCATCTTTGAGGCAATAGTTATCGACATGGGGAGCTGGGCAGGGGTCTTGGTCTCGCACTCAGAAACCTGGGGCGAGTATATCGGCGCTGTGGTCGCCGGGTCTCTAATCTTGCCGTTGGCCGCCCTTACGACCGCTACGACATACCTGCGTCTGACCCACGCGTGAACGCTGGCGTAAGAAGACTAATAAAGGAGGGGCGGGAGAAGGAGTGGCAAGCAACAGGAGAGGCTCAGGAAAGCCAGGAGGCGCCCCCGCGGGGGTCACGGCTTATAAGGTGCTTGCCCGCTACTATCGGCACTTACCCGCCTTACGTGCCCGACAATGTGCCTTTAACGTTACGCCCTTTCCGGTGCACAACTTCCTCCATTCTTGGAGCGTTTGAACGTGACCGAACCCAGCGAAGTAAAAGTAGAATTGACAGATCTTGCCAGCAGAAGAAATACTCTCCCTGGTCGAACAGTACGGTTGGGCAGTTGTCTTTCTCGGTACGTTGATACAGAGTGCCGGAGTACCACTCCCCGCACAGACTGTCCTCATGGTTTCCGGCTTCCTGGTTCAGCAAGGACATATGGAACTTTGGCAGATCATCATGTCCGGCATTCTGGGGACGTTGCTCGGCGGTCCGATCGGATATTGGGTGAGCCATGAGGTAGGGCGTCCGTTCGTGCTGCGGTGGGGCCGCTACGCACTGATCACTCCCAGCCGGCTCCAACGCGCAGAGAAGTTCTTCGAGCGCCACGGTGGAGGGACAATACTGCTCGTCCGCTTCATCCCTGGTGTTAAGTCGTATGGAGCACTCTTAGCCGGTATAAACCGGATGAACTGGAAAGTCTTCCTTTTTTACAACGCCGTAGGAGGCGGCGTCTGGACCACGACTATGGTTTTTGTGGGCTACCTTCTGGGAGAGCAGACGTAACGCTGTGAACCGGCGGGTCGAGAATCGCGAAGTATCGCCGCCTAGATCCAGAGACTGGGAGTGCCTATTAGGTAGGATCCTTCAGCCATCGCTGCGCCTTCCTATCGTACGCTCAAGTATCCCTATTCCCCTTTGACGACCAGCATAGGGTGGAAGAGAAAGCCCCTTAAGCAAGGTCCCTGAGCTGCTATTCTTCGTCTTTGGCCCAGCCGAACTCCGCCCACAAGCGTCGTGGGATCAGCTGGTCTATTCTTTCGAGGACATAGGTGGGCTTGTCGCTCGCGGGCTCGTCGGCAAGAGCTTCGGCGGTGGTCTCGCCCGTCAGGACGACGGCCGAGGTCATACCAGCGTCGAGGGCCATGCGGATGTCAGTGTACAGCCTGTCGCCGGTCATGACACACTCGGAGGTTTCGAGCCCCGTCAGGCCCGCAACGATATCGAGCATGATGGGGTCAGGCTTGCCGGTGTTCGCCTCGCACCTGGCACCGGTACACGCCTCGATCGCGGCTACTATAGCCGCGGCGTCAGGCTCGCCCCGTCCGCCGGGGAACGGGCAGTAGCGATCCGGGTTGGTGGTCACGAGCCGGGCTCTTTTGTAGTACCAGATCGCGTCGAAGGCGATCTGCAGCTTGCGGTAATCAAAGGTGCGGTCGTAGCTGGCGACGACGAGGTCTATCTCCTCGGCCTTCTCGGACATTCTGATTCCAGCCTTCCTCAAAGCGCGCTTCAGTGGCTCCTCGGCAATAGGAAAGATGGCGGCGTCCGGGTGGTTCTGCGAGAGCCACCGCGTCATGGAGACGACGGTATTGACTATGTCGTATGCAGGCGTTTCGATTCCTAGGTTCGTCAGCTTCTCCGCATACATCTCGGGATCTTTGGTGGGGTTATTGGAGAGGAAGACGACCCGTTTGCCTAGCTCGCGCAGCTTGAGGACGAGCCGCCTCGCCCCCGGCAATAGCTCATCCCCGAGGTAGATCGTGCCGTCGAGGTCGAAGACGTAACCTTCGTAGAGCTGGACGGGAACCCCGTAGGAGCTGGTGGATAGAGCCTTTGTAGTCTTCGCCATCTTCTCCGATGTCCTCTTGCGCTGGTAAACCTCGTCCACCTAGTCTCCCTCGTATCTCGTTTCGCGTGTACCTGAATATTGAAGTGCTGCCTGCACTTTACATTCCCATATACGAACATGAAGCGCCACTCACGTCCTGGCCAAAGAGTCTCACGTTGTGCTGGACTATCCAAGCCACGTCCATCCGCCCGAAGCGTGGGATAGGAAGCAAGAAACTGAATAAACCGGCCGGTAAGCTCCCTTTGTCGCTGCGGGGCGCTTTTGCCGTTTCTTGCGCCGTTGCTTTCCTGCTCTGTCCAGGTGCGTTCGGCTCCGGTTGCAGCACGGTTGCCGCATCTAACCCTTCTCAGGCCTGCTCCGTTTCCACCTACGCTGTTGGGATCTGGTAGCACATTGGTGAAAGTTGCGCAGCAAGATGTGCCGAGCAGGCATCCCCCCTACCCTAAGAATATAAAATGGCCGGAGCCTCTAAAGGACCCCGGCCCTCTTTCTATGTCCTCTAAATTGCCGGCAACCTGCAATGCCCCTCAGCCGCCACCGACGGTGAGGCTGCCTCTCATCTCAGAGTGTATAGTGCAATAGTACGTCACCGTCCCCTGCCCATCGAAGTCCACCGTGTAAGACTCCCCTGGGTTCAACACTCCCGAGTCGAACAAACCGTTATCGGCAGTCACCGTGTGCGGCACGGCGCCGTTGTTGGTCCACGTTACGGTATCTCCCGGTTCGATGGCGGCATCCGCCGGCTCGAAGAAGTTGTCCCCTATGCTCACCACCCTTGCGGTGGGCTGTGGTTCTCCCGTTTGGCGTGAGCTCTTGTTGTCGGTCTGTCCCTCCGTGTTTACGATTACTTGCTTACCACCCGTATCGTAATTACCGGTGGCGTTAGTCGGCAACGCCAGGTCAGCCGACTGCGCTTGTTGCGCGTTGTCTTGCGCACTCGCGACAACTGCAGACGATGCGGTCACGCTCAGGATGGCAAGCACGACCAACAGCAACCCTCTAGGCTTCATGAGGTCCCCCCTCTTTTTTCCTACATCTCCGTGTATCTTAACGTAACGTTAACGTAACGCAAAGCACGAGGAAAGACCTATCCGCCTCCGCGAAGAAAGGTCTGATCCCACTGGTCGGGGCAGCACTCCTTCAAGGCCTCCACATGTAGTACCCCATCGAAGTCCTTTGCCCGGTCTCCACGCAGAACATACTCGGCCACTGACTTGGTAGAAACGCAAGCTAATGGGGCTGTCCTTTCTTCCATCGGCGCCAGCGGCTGGTACTCGCGCACTAAGAGGGGGCTAAGATAGCTAGGTCCGGTAGGCCCTGGTGCTTAGGTCCGACGTTAACTTCAAGCACGGTACTCTCAGCATCCGGCAACTCCGGGTAAGCCCGTTCGGCCAGCGCGAGGAAGAACGCGGCATGGCTACGGCTGACCAGGTCAGCCTCCCCGCTCTCCTCCAGCTTTTCACCGGCGTACTGGCGTACCGGCTCAAGCATCCCGTAGCGCGTGCCACCACCGTCCCGGTCTGCCCCGGCCGTCACCAGCTACTGCTCAACCAGCCACCCCAGCGACTCAAGTACATCCTCGGCACCTATCCCCCCGTCGGGCCCACTGCCTCGGCGGCTTCCAGCGTGAAGCCGCTAGAGAACACGGCCAGGCTCCGGAACAGTACCCGCTCGGGTTCGGAGAGGAGGTCGTGGCTCCATTGCAGAGTCGCCCTCATCGTCCTCTGGCGGTCTGGGATATCCCGTGCCCATCCCGTTGATAACGCCCGGTCCAGCCGCGAGAGCAGCGTAGCGGGGTCCAAGAACCTGACCTTCGCTGCTGCTAGCTCCAGCGCCAGGGGTAGCCCGGCGAGCCGCCAGCAGATGGAAGCGATAGCCGCCGCGTTCTCTTCTTCAAGTCTAAAGATCGGGGAAGCTGCCCGGGCACGCTCCGTGCACAGACGACCGGCCCACCCCCCTGTGGCTGAGAACGCCGATGCAGCTCCTCTATATCGGGATGGTCTGGTGGACCTCGGTCAAAGCACCTGCCAAGGAGGACGGACGGCTCCGCCACCGAGAGCCGGTCTCAGAGCAGGAGCAGACTCCTCCACGCCAAAGTGCGCCATCGTAAACACCTTTGTGTTAATCGGCAGGCGCGGCATGCTAGCCCGCCTGCCGGTGTCATCCGGACCAGCCCTTGTACGCTATCCGTAAAAGGAGAAGCTCGTGGAGACGAAAGAGGAAAAGGTGGAGCAGGGTGTCACGCGCATCCGGCCAGGCGACGGCCGCTCACTTCGGGTTCTGGGCGAAGTAGTGACGTACAAGATCACCAGCGAGCGAACCGGCGGGGCGTACTCACTCTTTGAGGTAGTCTCAGAGCCTGGGGGCGAGCCACCGCCGCACGTCCAGCACCGAGAAGACGAGGCCTTCTACGTGCTCGAAGGGGAGTACGAGTTCCTGGACGACGACGGCCATACTATGAGGGCGGGCACGGGCTCGCTGGTCTACGTCCCCAAGGGCAGCTTACACACCTACAAGAACGTGGGCACGACCCCCGGCAAGATGCTGGTGAGCCAGACACCAGGAGGCTTGCATGAGCGCTTCTTTGAGGAGATAGGTCAGGAGGCGCAGGACAAGTTCAAGCCAACGGCCCACGAAGGTCAACTGGATGCCGAGAGGATCGTGACGATAGCGGCTACGTACGGCATCGAGATACCGCCGCCTACTCTCAGCCGGTAGACCGATGGAAAAGTAACGTTACGGAAAGGAGAGCACGATGTTTAGGGCAGGAGAGGAGTCAGCCAGGGACGAAGAACAACAGCGCTACGAACGGGCGCGGAAGCACGTCGAGGCCCTCAAGGGCTTCTACATCCACGCAACCGCCTTTGTGTTGGTCAACATTGCCTTGTTCGCAATAAACATGCTCGTTGGCGGGGCGTGGTGGTTCTACTAGCCGCTGATAGGTGGGGGCATCGGCTTGGGGGCTCACGCCCTGGGCGTGTTCGGCTTCGGCGGCAGCGGACCTTGGGGTCAGGATTGGGAGGAACGCAAGACACGAGAGATGATGGAGAAGGAGCGAGGGCGATGAATATGAGGCGAGCAACGCGAGTAGAGCACCACCAAAAAGAGGGGCATCCTGAGTTTGTATACGCAGAACCTTGGATGAGCTCTTTTCCTAAGAAGGCTTTGAGCCAAACCTAGCCTCGACTCGGTTGCCGAGCTCTCGTATCGGCGTTTGTTGCAGACCAAAGAAAGGTAGATATAGATCGGAGTGCAGTTGTTTAGAGACAGAGGGGGTGCCCTAAGTGTCAGCCAACGACGACTCGGCATCACGCACCTCGAATCCGTCCTCCGTGCAGAAGTCCAGTGGTGGGAAGGCAACTTCTGAGCAGCAGAACACAGGACAAGGTGCACAGGAAGCGCCGGACGTCGCGGGAGGAGTAGGAAACCCTGATATCGACTTTTCTGCCAGCGTGAAAGCTCGTGAGCTACACTTTGAGGAGGAGCCGCAGACGGAAGTGAGGTTCTGGGGACATCCCGAACGCAACTCCGTGTCGGTCAACGAGCGTAAGAAC
>DATDKT010000075.1:0-6200 GCA_036519775.1 Rubrobacteraceae bacterium | reverse complement strand
CCTTCCTTGGTCTCGCATTCCGCGCAGTCCTGTGCATGGATCCTCGAATGCCGAAGCCGAACAGTGACGTCTTGAAGTGGCCAGCTTTTGCGCTGGGCATACATCGTGACGGTTATCGACGTGCACGAGCCCAGGGCCGCGAGCAGCAAATCGTAGGGCGTGGGTCCTTCGTCGTCTCCGCCCATTTCCTTTGGCTCATCAGCCGTTAGCTGATGCGGGCCGACGACGATCTCCTGGGCTAATCCTCCGGTATTTCCGCGGACCACCACCTCCCTCGGGCCTATCATCTTCGAACCGTTGCTCGTACTACCGGCCTGTTCGCTCATCGAGCCTCCTGATCTATCGAGAACCACACTCCCCTAAGATGCAGAGATTTTGTGTCCCTAGTTTTTCTCTCGTCAAGCACCATTAGTCCCTTACGGAGAAGCCATTGCGAGCATCTGTCTTCGATTAATTAAGGCCCGTAACGCTAACCCGCCAGCCAATCCAGGGCAACGGCGGCGGTCCAGGACTGGCAGGGCGACCCCAAAGGCTGGCCTGTGTAGGGATCGAAGTACTCCCCGAATCCCCCGCTTACGAGTTGCTCTAAGGATACACGTCGCAGACATTCGGCACGCTCCGGCTCGCCCGCACGTAGTAGTGACCACCACAGAAGCCAGTTGATAACTGGCCAGGTCGGTCCCCGCCAGTAGCTGCGGGGGTGGAACCTCAGCTCTTCGGGGCTTGTACTCGGCGGCAACGGCCAGGCCAAGCCAGCGTGTCCCGCAAACGCCGACGAGTCGAGTACTTTAAGGAGGGCTTCGAATCGTTCGGGGCTCTGTCGACCCGCAACAAGCGGAGCAAACCCGGCCACGGTTCGCACCTGCAGCGGCTTATCGGCTCGCAGGTCGTAGTCCAGGCACAGCTTAAGGTCAGCGTCCCAGCACGCATCGAGGCCCCGACGGCCACGCTCCGCCCAACCGGCTATAAGCTCCCTATCCTCATCTGGCGCTCCGACTACCTCGGCTATCTCCAGCAACGCCTCGTTGGCGGCAACCAAGATCGCGCTCGACAAAGCGTCCTTCACCAAGAACGGGTGGGATCGGTAGATGATCCTCTCGTCGCAGCCGGCCTCCTTTACCAGCTTCACTAGCCACAGGTAGCGGTCGTAGTCAGCTTTGGTGGGTCTGTGAGAGGGGTCGCCAACGTGCTGGAGGTCGTAGCGAGGGTAAGGTGGCAGCTCGCCGACCTCCACTGCCGCAAGAGCGGGGTCCCAGCGAGGCGAGTTGTCGGTCCCGCTCCCCCAAGGGTGATAGATGGTTACCAGCCCGGATTCCTCGGGGTCCCTGTAGGTCAATAGGTAGCGGTGCCAGGCAAGGAGCCTGGGGTAGATGTCATGCAGGAAGGTACCCGTAGAGGAGAGCGCATCCTCACCCTCGCGCCCGGCGGCCTCCCAGATACGCCAGACGGCGATGGCGTGAACCGGCGGCTGGGTCAGGCAGCTGGTGTAGGGAGGCGCAGGCGGGGCATCGGGGGAGGCAGCGGCGCAAGCCCAGTGCTCCGCGCCCGGATAATAGCTGTGGGGCGGGGCCTTTGGGTTGAAGACGATGTGGGGAACCTTGCCGGTCCTCCACTGGTGGTCGAAGAGGCTACGGAGCTCGCGGGCGGCGCGGCGAACGTCGAGGTGGGCGAGCCCGATCGCTATGAACGCACTATCCCAGCTCCACTGGTGAGGGTAGAGCCCCGGCGCGGCGCGGGTCCAACCCCCCATATCGTTTTGGCGCAGAACCTCTTCTGCTTGCACGGCCAACTCATTAGACTCCGTGAGAATCTCTCTCGGAGAAGGTGTCACTTTTAGCACTTGGTGCTCATCTCCTTTCGCATCGCTTGGTGTCCTCTTCTAGGAGGTCCCCGGTATGCCGTCGTGGTCTTCGCCAACCCGCACCCCGTGCTCGTAGACCAGCTCGCCCCCGAGGTAGCCGGAGAGCCCGATGAGCGCCGCCCCCAACGCGGAGAGGGCTAGGGCCGAACCGTCTGCCTTGTGGCCCTTCCGACGACGGAGGCTCAGGACGTAGCTCCCTACGAGGGTCGCGTTTGTGATGCCATGGTAGAGGGCTATCCTGCGGACGGGCCGGTTCTTTATCTCGTAGTAATCCAGGAGCCCGGTGGCGGCCGCGCCCGTCGCCCCCAAGAGGCCGAGGATGAGGCTGTAGTGGGCGGCTTCGCTCAGACCCTCTTCGTCGATACCGAGTCGGGCGAGCGCGTCGAATGTAGTCGAGGCCGGCAAGAGCGAGGCCGGGATCGCCTGCAGGATCGGGTGAACGGGATGGCCGAAAACGGTTAGTCGGGGCATAAGATCTCCTCTCCAATCATTGGGGCTTCAACTTCCTTGCCGCTCGCCATTGTTTGCTTCCTTCTAATCGTTTCCTGGTTGCCGACCTTGACTGGCCCACTGCTCTATGGTCAAGGCGGGAATGCCGAAGGTCTCCCGCAAAACCGAAGGGTCCGCCGCAAAGCCCACAGCGTCGAAGAAGGCCATCATGTTCGCCAGCTCCCGGGCGTAGGGGACGAAGCGTCCGGGAAGACGCATCGCGATCAGCGGCACGTGGAGCACCCGTATCCCCTTTCCACGGCCCCTTCCGAGGCGCTCGAAGGCGTCGTCGAAGGTGACGGTCTCTGGGCCAGCGAGTTCGTAACGACCCAGCAGGTCCGCCTGAAACGAGCGGACGGCGGCTCGGGCTATGTCACGGGCGGCGATCAAGGAGACGGGCCGCCGCTGACTACCGGGGACAAAGGCCACCGGTCCCTGGACCATGATATCGAGCGTCTCCATGAATATAGCCGGGCGCAGGACGGTCGAAGAGACGTCCTCTGCGGCCAGCAGCTCCTTCTCGAAGCGGGCCTTCTCGCGGAACGCCCCGACTGACCGGGCCAGCGGATGATCCGCCAGATGCACCGAGCTGTAGACGAAGCGCCTGATCTGCGCCGAGCGCGCCGCCGAGAGCAGGTTGAGATTGCCCTGGTACTCGACCGTCTCCGCCCCCCCGCGCCCCGGTCCGGCGCTCAGGGCCGAGAATACCCCGGAGCATCCCCGAACGGCGGGCCCGAGGGTGTCGGGAGCTGTTGCGTCCCCCACGACCGTTTCGGCGCCTAAAGAGCGCAGGCGGGCTCCTTTCTCCGGTCGGCGCACCAGTGCTCTGACCTCGAAGCCAGCCTCAAGGAGTCGCTCGACCGCTGCGCTACCGACCCTCCCCGTAGCTCCAACGACTAAGATCTTTCCGCTTCGCATATCTTTCGTGACCTCCTATATCGAACGTATGTTGCATCTGCCAGGTAAAGCGAGTTCTTCTTCACATAGAGAAGTGTCTCCGCGTTTGGCTTCTGCGTGAACTGGCCAGGTGCCAAAGGCGATTAAGCGGGCGAAGAGGTTGCGCAAGAAGGGCATGTGCGGCAGGAGTCGGAGTAGGACGGGCAGTCTGTACGTCTCGCTCGCGTTGAGCGCACCGGATACGACCCACCGTTGGACCAAGGCCTGCACCCCTTGTATGAGGCGCGTCGGCCACTCCCGCCGACGCTGCACGGAGTGCAGATCCTGAGCCCGTAGCCGTCCCGCCTTGAGTGGTTCGGTTAACACGTTTGCCGCCACGACGGCGTCCTGGATGGCCAAGTTGATGCCGAGCCCGCCGACCGGCGAGACTACATGGGCCGCGTCGCCGATAAGAAGCAAACCCGGGCGGTACCAGCGGCGGAGGCGGTCCGCCTCTACCGACAATAAAGAGCCTTGCTTCCAGTCCTTGAGGTGCCCCATCCGACCGGCCAACTCCGGGGCCAGCTCAGCTACGGACCGGCGCAACGCGGGAAGACCTGTGGCTCGGAGTCGCTTGTAGGCACCCTTCGGGACGATGTAGCCGACCTGCCAGGACTCGAAGTGATCCATCAGCACCAGGAGCCTGCCGGGTCCGAAGCGAAAGACGGCGCCAGCGTCCTTCGGGTCGCCCGGCTCGCGGGGCAGGGTAAACCAGAAAACGTCCATCGGGGGCGAATCTTTGACCGACTGGAGGCCGGCAAGGCGGCGTATTTGGGAGAAGCGGCCGTCGGCCCCGATAGTGAGCCGGGCGTGCACCTCGCAAAGGCCCTCAGGTCCCCGATAGCGGACGCCGCAGATCACCCCGTCCGCCTCGATCAACCCCTTTACACGGGCGCCCATCACAAGGCGGAAGTTGGGAAGCATTCGCGCCTCGGCGGCGATGAACTCGAGAAAGCGTGCCTGAGGGAGCATCACTATGTAGGGGTAGCGAGTTTTCAAGCGGCTGAAGTCTGCGAAAACGGCCGAACCGCCGGCGGCTTGTGCGGTGAACCGGGGAACCTCAGCGTGGCGAAGTCCGAGCAGACGGTCCGCCAAACCCAACTCCTCCATTACCTCCATAACCGAAGGGTTGATGGTGTTGCCCCTGAACTCGCGGTCGAAGTCGCGGTGCGCCTCCAGGAGGGTTACCCGCGCCCCCCGACGCGCCAGCAAGAGCGCTAGCATGAGCCCCGCCGGTCCGCCGCCGACGATGCAACAGTCGGTTTGCTGAGAAGACGCCGAGCACCCCTTACCGCGTTTCAGGACAGTGGCGTGTCCCGCGGAAGGTGGAGCTTCCTCCAAAGGAGGAGCTTCCTCCAAAGGAGGATGTACCTTGCCATCTAGCACGGCCGATCCACCTCCCGCAGCGCCCTCGTTTCGGTCCGGATTCGGAGCAGCAGCACTCCTACGTTCAGCACAGTAAACGCGAGCGCCGTGAAAGAGGCGCCGAAGATCAGGGGAGCGGAGAATATTTCGAGGGCCACGGCCAGGTAATTGGGGTGCTGAGCATGCCTGTAAGGTCCCCTCTCAACGAGAGAAACCCCTGGCAGGATGATGACGCGCGTTGTCCAGCGCTCACCGAGGCTCAGGATGGCCCAGTAGCGCAGCGCTTGCCCACCCACGAACAGGGCGAGCCAGAACGGCCACAGGATCGAAAGCTCTGCCCCCCGCATCCAGCCCTCTAGGAGCATGGAGATTAACCACCCGGTGTGCAGGCCGACGATGACCGGGTAATGGCCCGCCCCGCGCTCGTAGGCCCCCTTTGCCCTCAGGGCACGCTCGTGGCGCCGCGAGAGGAGCAGCTCCAAAACCCGTTGGAGGGCGATGAGGGCGACAAAGGTGATCAACAGCGCTAGCATCGGAACAAGACGTGCTCGGCGGAGAAGCCCGGCCCTAGCGCCGAGATAGCTCCGTACTCTCCGCTTCCTGGCGAGTAGCTTTTGAGGAACCGTTCCAGGACGAAGAGAACCGAGACGCTGGACATGTTGCCGTACTCTCGCAGAACCTCACGGGGAAGGTCCAGGCTGCCTGGCTCCAGTCGGAGGGCTTCCTCGTAGGCGTCGAGCACCTTAACCCCGCCGGGGTGCACCACCAGGTGCCGGAGGTCCTCGGGGGCTAGGCCATGCTTTTTGCAGGCCTCCTCCACGGTCGCCCGCGTTCGCGTCCGGACGATCTGCGGCACGCTCCTTGCGAAGCGTACCTTGAGGCCGGTCTCGACCAGATCCCACCCCATAACGTCTTCGGTGTTCGGCCAGGTCGTGGCGTGGCTGCCCAGGATCTCGAGCCCGTCTGCTGGGCCGAGCAAGACCGCTGCGGCCCCGTCGGCGAAGAGGCTCGACGCCACCAGATTGCTCTTGGAGGAGTCCCCGACCTGGAATGTGAGGCTGCAGAGCTCTACCGCGACGACGAGTACTAGTTCGTCCGGATAGGCCCGGGCGTAGTCCGCCGCCCGCGCAACCCCGGCCGCCCCTCCCGCACATCCCAAACCCCATACCGGGATGCGTTTGAGGTTAGGGCTGAGACCCAACTCGAAGAGCAGCTTCACGTCCAAGCTCGGGGTGGAGATGCCCGTGGTGGAGACGAAAAAGAGTGCCCCCACCTCCTGAGGCTCTACCCCCGCCCGATCCAGACACCGACGAGCCGCCTTCTCAGAGAGCTCTAAGGCGTGTTCTACGTACAGGGCGTTCCGCTCGGGGAACGACCACTCCCGTTCGAACCACTCCAGCGGTTGGCAGAAGTAGCGGGCCTCTACCAGGCCATTGTCGAAGATCGGAAGGAGCCGCTCCAGGTCCCAGAACTTCCCGGCGAAGAGTCCGCGGGCGAACTCCTTGATCTCCCGCTGCTCGACGCGGTGAGGCGGAACGGCCGTGGCCGT
>DATDKT010000074.1:0-8916 GCA_036519775.1 Rubrobacteraceae bacterium | reverse complement strand
AGCGGCACAACTGATCGCACAACAGGGTGAGCACCTCGCGGCCATTGTCGTGGAGCCGGTTATGGGTTCTGCCGGCATGATCCCGGCTGAGCGGGGCTACCTTGAGATGCTGCGCGAGGTAACCGAACGATTCGGGATACTCCTCGTCTTCGACGAGGTCATCAGCTTCAGGATCGCGTACGGAGGGGCGCAGGAACACTACGGTGTGATTCCGGACTTGACCTGTCTCGGGAAGCTTATTGGCGGTGGCTTCCCGCTCGGCGTGTTCGGGGGAAGGAGCGACGTCATGGCGATGTTCGACCCGTCACACGGCAGACCACAGATTCCGCACCCTGGAAGCTACAACGCCAACCCTGTAAGCTTAGTGGCCGGCGAAACCACTCTTGGCTTACTTACGGGCGAAGCGATCCAGCTTCTGAACCGTCGGGGCGAGTCCCTGCGGCACCAGATACGCATGGCTTTCGAGAACGCCGCTCTGCCCGCGCAGGTTACCGGCCTCGGTTCGCTATTCGCGGTCCACTTAACTTCCCAACCAGTCAAGAGCTACCGCGACACGATAGGTGCCGACGCCGACCTCCGACATCGAATCTTTCTGGGCCTGTTCAAGGAAGGTGTCCTGATAGACCCGCGCGGCGTAGGATGTGTTTCCGTGGCCATCGGGGAAGCCGAGATCGACTACTTCGTCGATGCTCTACGGACCGTTCTGCGTACACTGGCGGGCTCGTGATCGCCGGTAGGTTTTTCGTACATGCACTAACGTACATGCACTAATAGAGAGTTTTGCCCACCGCAAATAGGGGTGCTGGGTCGAGCGAGCGCCCCTCATGCTGCCCGCATCAGCCTTCGTAGCATGATCCGGCTCCTCGCCCCGTAGACTATGGCTTCTCCCGTCTCGGGCAACCGCTCATAGTCCTTGTTCAGGTGGCGTGCCTGGCTCAGCCAAGCGAAGGTGCGCTCTACGACCCCCCTCCGGGGTAGGACCCGAAAGCCGTGGGGCTTCTCCTCCAGCCTGTAGCGCCACAGCTGCCGGTCGCGGTGATACGGCACCTCCACCTGCCACCCTCGCTCGTCGCGCGCCGATTGCGGAACCCGCCCGTGTACGCTCCGTCCGCCCAGACCAGCTCCAGCCGGGGCAGCTCGCTTTGCAGATCCTCGACCAACGGCTGTCGTCCGCCGTCCCGGTCGAGGAGGTCGGCGCCGTGGACCTTTACGGCCAAGGCGAGCGCGTTAGTGTCGACCAGGATGTGGCGCTTTCGCCCAGCGAGGCGCTTTGCCCCCTCGTACCCACGCTCGCGTCACCCGCCCGGGTGGTCTTCACCATCTGGCTGTCGATCACCGCCGCGGTTGGGTCCCGGGCGCGCCCTTCCGACTCGCGAACCTTAGCCCGTGATCGGCCGCTCCCGCCTGAGCCGGCCGTCGAGGCGCCACCTGCGGAGGTGGTAGTAGACGGTCTGCCTGCTGTAGGGTACTCGTGGGGCAGGATCCTCCACGAGCAGCCCGAGCGCAGCAGGCAGAAGACGGCGTCGGCTATGCACTTGGTGGTCCACTTCCACGGGCGACCGCGCTTCTCGGGAGCCGCTGCTCGTCGGAGAGGGCCGAGGGGTAGCGTGGTGGGGATATGCTGACCTCCAGGTGTTGGGGTGGTTGTCGGTACCCGCATCCTACTCCGGTGGTCGCCGGGACGTGCTTAAAACGGCGTTTGCAAAACTCTCTCTAAGGACGGCTTTCTAGTTAGACTCGTCGTCGGAACCGATCCTGATGACGGTCTCGGAGGTGAGGCTGCGATGGACCGGGCACTTCTCGGCGATCTCCAGAAGTTGTGAGCGTTGCTCGTCACTCAAGGGTCCGTCGAGTCCGATGTCTAGCTCGATCCGATCGATCTTTCCCTCCTCAGTTTCGCATTCGGCGCAATCGTCGGCGTGGACGCTCGAGTGCCGAAGCCGAGTGGTGATGCCTCGGAGAGGCAGACCTTCTCTTTGCGCGTACATCGTGACGGTTATCGAGGTGCACGCTCCTAGGGAGGCGAGCAGTAGATCGTAGGGGTCAGGCCCTCGGTCGGACCCTCCCGATTCTGGTGGCTCGTCGGCCCACATCCGGTGCGAGCCGACAAAGACTTCCTGATCTAATCCTTCCCCGTCTCCGTAGATTATTACTTCCTTCGGGTCCTCAGCTTCCGAACCCTTGCTCGCACCCTCGGTCTGTTCGCTCATCGAAACCCCTTAATGTATTTTCTCTAACCCCCGCGGGGAAGTTTACACGACTCCTTCGGCGCCTCTAGCAGAAGAGGAGTAAGGGTCGAGATTGATGCGCTGCGGCCGCTATGCCCTGTTCATTAAGGCTTTGTAGGTCTGGTGGAGGTGATCCGAGACCGTGAGGACGGTTAAAATGGTGGCGAACAGGCGGGTGACGCGCGGCGCCAGCACGAGGCCGTAGGTGAAGAAGGCGGCTGCCCACATGCCGAGGCAGAACTGGCAGGTTACCAGCTCGCCGACGGACCTTCGCAGGCCTTCGCCCCGGGGCTTCTCCTGGACGCTCTTGGAGCTCTCCTTCTCTTGAAACTCGGTGAACGGGGCGCGCAAAGGACTCGTAACCGCATCCTGGGCCCCCGTAAGGCTTAGCTTGTGGGTCGCTACCCCGAGCAGCGCGATATCGTTAACGGCCACCCGCTCCGGTATGGGGCGCCTCATGCCTTTGGCTACCAGGAGGAAAACGGCGAAGATCAGGTTAAAGACGCTGATCAGCGTGGCGTAGGAGTAGAGCCTTTGCTTCTTACCCCCGTAACCTTCGAAGACGTCCTGCGGCAGTACCTTCTCGCTCAATATCCTCTCCTCTACTCGCCGCGGTTACCCAGCTCTGTTCCCTTTTGTGCTAGAGGATACACTGTAATCCGCCGCTCTGACTAGCGTTTCTAGGCCTTCCGAAATCGATCCGACCTGAGCGTGTATCTTCTGCCTCACCTGAAGCGTATTTGTGGGATAGGCTCTAGTGTACGGCTACACACTCAAAGCGCACATCTTGCATGCTATCGGTCAACCGGGCGCGGAATCGCAACTCGGGTGCGTTTGGAAACTTGAACCTAACGATAGGCAGTAGGCGGAGAAAGTGTTGGACAAACTGTGAGCGTTTAACCAGCCCTCATCTTGTGCCCGCCATCGAGATGCCCGCGCCCGAATAATAACCCCTCATAATGAGCACGGGCGGCGGGAGAGAAGTGTAGTAAAGGCCACTCCCGTCGCGCCCCTTCCCTACCCCTTGAAGGAGTAGGTGGCGGCCTCGTACCCATACGGACAACCGTCTAAACAGCAAGTCTCGCGCTAGAGGACTTTTGGTTCAAAACGCTGTTTTTGACGATTTCACGTCGAAGGACTTTTGGTTCAGAAGGGAGACTTTTAGTTCAGGAGCGCGAGGCCTACTTTTGGTTCAAGACGGCTTTTGGTGCAAGGCCGATGGCGGGGAGCTGGTGGTGCAAAACCCACGCCGCCCCTTGTTTCGTTCGTCGCGAATACGGGCTGCCGGTCGCTTGTTCTGAGAGTAATAACTACGGCGCTGTAACCCCGCCCGGGGGGAAGCGTCTTACTTGGTACCCTCGGAGACGCAGAGGGAGCCCCGGCGAACCGAGCGGCGCGGGCGAAGCCGGCGGTGACGGCAGGGCTTCGACATCTAGTAAGGAGGGGCCGTGCACGATGTGTACATACCCTTCATCGACGGAACAGCGATACGCTTCAGAGCGCGTCAGTTCGACATCAACTTGGGGCGAGTCTCCCAGGAGGGGAAGCCCAAGCCAAAGCGGTTCCTTTACAGGGACGCCAAAGGCCGCGAAACGCCGATCTACCTCCGGCTCGACCAGGTGGTCGCCATAATAGTGACCCCTGTGGGGGAAGTAACCCCCGCTGGGAACAGCGACCAAGGCCGCTAGCGGGGCTGGAATAAGGGGTGGCGCGAATGGGAACGGTGGAACGGGTACTCATGGGGTGCGGGGGCCTAGCGATACTGGGCGTTCTGGCCGTCGTCCTGCTCACCCTTGGGGCGATCCTGGGCCGCTCCAACATTGACCTTGAGCCTATTGAAGACCCTGTCGAAGACATCCTGGACAAACAAGAGGAGAACGAGCCCGCCCAGGTGCAACCGGTCGGAACGGAGCCGGAGAACGCGGCCGCCGTTGTGCTGAGGGTGTCGGGCCAGCAAGGCACCGCCTACTCGGGGACCTACGGCATTGCCCAAGGCGGGATGCTGCCCGTGGAGGGTGTTTTGGGGCCCGTACCCGCGGAGTACGGGGTCGAGACCAGGGGCGGCGCGTTAGGCACCGTCAGCGCCGAATTCCGGAAGACCCAACCCGGGCCGGGGTTGCTAAAGGTGGAGCTACTATCGGCCGGCGAGGTCATGGCCGAGGGCGAGAGCTCGGACGAGTGGGGCTCGGTGGAGGTCAGATGGAACCCCCAAGCATAGAGACCCCGGAGGAGTCCGCACGGCGGGGCTCGCGGCCGCACAGGTTCCTCTTCAGGCCATGAGCGCCGAGGAAAAGAAACCGAGGCGTCCTCCGTTGCCTGAGGGTTACCGGCTGGTGGCCATCGCTTCCGACAACTGGGTGCTCGTGGCTCCCGGGGGCTCGTGGGTTGATAACTACCGGGGCGGTCTGGATCTTTGGAGGGCGACACTCGACGCCGACAAACACGACCGCGCGAGGAGCAGAGCCCTTTAAGGCCGGGACCTCTCGGGCCAAACACGGCGCTGTCGCAGCCGCTGAGAACGACGGGTTTGCTCCAAGAGTAGAGCGGGAAGGGAAGTCACATAAAAGGTTGTGCAGGCAAGGAGGGCGCTACTTGTCACTAGAAAAACCTGGATCTCCGAAAGCGGGTGAGCGGACACCTCCTGAACGAGAGGACAACGGTTACGTGGTGGACCGTAGCGAGCAGCACGACAGTGAAGATTCTGACCTGGTGTTGGACGTACCGGTGCTCAAAGTCGACGAGCTCGATCTGGAGGTCGAAGATCTAAGAGCCCACGTATCGCTGCGCGCCGAGCTGGCCGACCTCGTGAAGGTGAACGTTGGGATAGATGTGTACCTCGACAAGGTCAAGTTGGAGATCAAGGGTGTGGAGGCCCAGGCGAGCTTGAGGGTGAAGCTGGAGAGGGTTCTCAATACTCTGGAGCGGGCCCTGGCCTCCATCGACAGGAACCCGCAGATCCTCGGCGGGACCGCGCGGAACCAAGACCGGACGGCGGAAGCCGGAAGCCGGGCTGCGTCCGAGGAGGAGGTCCCTACCACGCCGCGCACCGCGGACGAGCCAGGAGGCGTAACAGATGCGGGCCCGGATGAGTCCGACAGTGTAGTGGGCGAGGAGACGACGCGTGGCCTCGCCGACCTCCAGATCGAGGAGGAGTACGTAGACGACCGAGGCAGAATCGTGGGGCGGGCGCGAGATGAGTTCGGGAACGTCGTCGAGGAGATGCTCGATGACAAAGGCGACGTCCTGTACCCGAGCGCACCTGAAGAGGAGGAAGAAGATCGGGGGGTCGAGGACGAGGACACAGACGAGGACACAGGGGAAGTGGACGCTACGGACGCCGCCCGGCGCAAGGCGGGCGAGTTGAGGGTGAGTCTCTCCGAGGTCAGGGGTACGGGCTCCAGCGGTCGTATCCTCGTCAATGACGTGGAGAGAGCCGCAAGACGGTCGGTGGCGTAAGCTCCGAACGATTTTCTCCGTAGTATTCTCTCCGGCGCTGTACAATGCGTGGAGCGGCGTTAGAAGAGGATCCAGCATGGCTGAGAATAAAGACAAAAACTTCAAGAACAGCTCGGCGGAGTTCATAACCGATCTCCTCCGCGACCCCCGGGTGCGGCGGGGGCTAACGGAGACGCTGGGACAGTACCTGGGGAGTGAGGAGTTCAAGGCTGAACGGGAGCGCATCCGACGGGGAGCCGGCGAACGCCTGAGAAACATCCGCAACCGCTACCGCCCGAAAAAACGCACCCCGGAGACCGTCGCCCACGAGAGAGAACTTACCCTCCGACTGGCCGATGTCGAGACGGAGGCGGCGGAGTTGCGCTTGCGCCTCTCGGAGTTGCTGCAGGAGGAAGAGAGGCTCCGGGGGGCTCTGGAGGAGCTGTAGCTCCAGAAGACTCGCGGTTTCTTTTCACACGAATAGGTAATCGTTCACCATCGCCCCTTGTACTTTGGGGCCCGTTCGTGTAAAAAGCGGGTTGCTGTCCTGGCACCCTTTTCATCCGAGGAGGCGGTTTGGCAACTCCCAATACCGGGCTTTACGACCCTACATACCAGCGCGATGCTTGCGGGTTCGGGTTCGTGACGCGGGTAGATGGACGCCGCACTCGGGAGACCGTCGAGGAGGGGTTGCAGGTCCTGTGCAACCTGGACCACCGGGGCGCCAGCGGGAGCGACCCTGAGACCGGCGACGGGGGCGGCATTCTGCTGCAGGTCCCGGACGCGTTCCTGCGCCGGGAGTGCGCCTCTTTGGGCATCGAGTTACCGCCGGCTGGAGGGTACGGGGTCGGGGTGCTCTTCGAGTTCGAGGGGGAAGAAGGACCCGGCTGCGAGGATACGCTAGAGCGTATCGCGGCCGAAGAAGGGCAGCGCTTTTTGGGTTGGAGGGACGTGCCCGTAGAGCCCGAGGCAATCGGACAGCTGGCGCGGAGCGTCATGCCACGCATCCGGCAGTTCTTTATCGAGAACAAGGTAGGGAACGAGGAGGCCTTCGAGCGGAAGCTGTACGTGATTCGTCGCAGGCTCCACCGGGAGGTTGAAGCCTCGCACCGCTGCTACGTGGTTAGCCTCTCGGCCCGGACACTGGTCTACAAGGGGCTACTAAAGGGCAAGCAGCTTCCCAGGTTCTACCCGGACCTCGAAGATCCTGCCGTCGCGAGCGCGCTCGCGATGGTCCACTCGCGCTTCTCTACGAACACCTTGGGGACCTGGGACCTCGCGCACCCGTACCGCTACGTGGCGCACAACGGTGAGATCAATACGCTGCGCGGGAACATCAACTGGATGCGCGCCCGCGAGAGCCGCCTGGAGTCGGAGCTCTTCGGGGAGGACCTACAGAAGCTCTTCCCGGTGGTACAGCCGGACCAGAGCGACTCGGCGACCTTCGACAACGCCCTTGAGCTTCTTTATCTCGCGGGGCGCTCCCTGCCGCACGCGGTCGCTATGATGATGCCGGAGGCCTACGAGAACGACGACCTGATGGACGAGGAGCGGCGGGCCTTCTACTCGTACCACAGCTCCCTAATGGAGCCGTGGGACGGCCCCGCCGCCATCGCCTTCACCGACGGCAAGCTCATCGGCGCGACCCTCGACCGCAACGGCCTGCGTCCCGCGCGCTACTCCGTTACCCGCGACGGCCGGGTCGTGATGGCCTCCGAGGACGGGGCTTTGCGCGTCCCCGCCGACGAGGTAGTCGAGCGGTGGAGGCTGCAGCCGGGCAAGATGCTCGTGGTTGACACCGAGAAGAACGAGCTGCTGCACGACGAGAGCGTCAAGAAGCCGCTCTTCAATCTCCAGCCTTACAAGAAGTGGGTCGAGGAGGGCGAGGTCCACCTGGACGAGCTCCCCGAGGCCGCCCCCAACGGGCGCAACGAGACCGCCTCGCTCTTCGAGCGGCAGCTCACGTTCGGGTACACGATGGAGGATCTGAGGATACTCCTCTCACCGATGGCCCGCGACGGCAAGGAGCCGGACGGCTCGATGGGCACCGACACACCGCTCGCGGTTCTCTCCGAGCGGCCGCAGCTGCTCTTCTCGTACTTCAAGCAACTCTTCGCCCAGGTCACCAACCCGCCGATAGATCCGCTGCGCGAGGAGCTGGTCATGTCGCTCGACATGAGCCTCGGTCCCGAGCAGAACCTCTTCGAGGAGACGCTGGAGCACTGCCGCAGGATACCGCTCAAAGGCCCCATCCTGACCGCCACCGAGCTAGAGAAGATTCGTCAACTCAACTCCGAGCCTTTTGCCTCGACCACGCTCTCGATGCTCTTCCCGGCGGACGACGAGAAGAACCTGAAAGAGGCGCTCGACGAGCTGTGCGAGAGCGCCGAGAAGGCGGTCATGGAAGGCTCGACGGTCCTCATTTTGAGCGACAGGGGCGTAAGCGCGGAGCAGGCCCCCATACCGAGCCTGCTCGCCACGGCCGCCATCCACCACCACCTGGTGCGGGCGGGCATCCGCACCCGGACGACTTTGATCGTCGAGACGGCCGAGGCCCGGGAGGGACACCACTTCGCTCTCCTGGTCGGCTACGGGGCGAGCGCGGTCAACCCCTACCTCGCCTTCGAGACCATAGAGGATATGGTCGAGACCGGGTTAACAGGCGGCGTGGAGCCGGATGAGGCGAGCAAGAACTTCGTCAAGGCCAACGAGAAGGCCTTGCTCAAGATCATCTCCAAGATGGGCATCTCGACGTTGTTCTCGTACTGTGGGGCCCAGATCTTCGAGGCCGTCGGCTTGAGCGACGAGCTGATCGAGAAACACTTCACCCGCACGCCCTCGCGTATCGGGGGCATCGGCCTCGAAGAGATAGGGTATGAGGTTCTCGAGCGGCACCGGCGGGCCTTCTCTAAGATAGAGGACGGGCCGGAGGAGCTCGAGGTCGGGGGCGAGTACCAGTTCCGGATCCAGGGCGCTCCCCACCAATGGAACCAGCACAGTATCCCCCCGCTGCAGCGGGCCGTCGAGACGGGCTCCTTCGAGACATACAAGGAGTACTCGGACTACTTCAACGAGCAGAGCGAGCAGCTCTTTACCCTACGTGGGCTGCTCGATATCCGCCGCGACCCCATCCCTTTGGAGGAAGTCGAGCCCGCCAAGGAGATCGTAAAACGGTTCTCGACGGGGGCTATATCTTTCGGCTCCATCTCGAAGGAGTCGCACGAAACTCTAGCGATCGCCATGAACCGCATCG
>DATDKT010000073.1:0-20853 GCA_036519775.1 Rubrobacteraceae bacterium | reverse complement strand
TGATGCCGAAGGCGCGTAGGATCTGTTCGACCTCCACGCTACCGCTACCCTCCGGCAAGGCGGATGTTTTGAGGTTTCATGGCACAAAGCTTCATCACCCAACATCGTACGCTATTCACCGGAGCGTCGAGAAGGCGTCTTCTTGCAAATTCTTAAAGCTCTGGTGCCCCCTGAAGCAGATCCGGACTGCGTGTGCCGCGATTTGCGTGTGAGAGGCAAATAATGGTTATTCTACTATGAGAGCCAGGGTCGTGATCGGGATCAATGCCGGTGTGATCCTGTCCTTGGGTCTTGCGCTTTTGGTTCCCCTGGTCCTCTCTTTGCTGTACGGGGACGGCTCCTGGAAGAGCTTTTTAATCCCAGCTGCCGTAATGATCCCGTTGGGCGTGACAGGTCTACGGGCGTCCCGGCTACACAGTGTGGGATACGTTCTGGACCGGGACGTATACCTCTCCGTGACCTTGGCCTGGGTGCTCGCGGCGTTGCTCGGCGGGATCCCGTACGTACTTGAAGGCACCTTCAAAAACCTACTCGACTCCACCTTCGAATCGATGAGCGGCTTCACTACCACGGGGGCGACGCTGCTAGCAGTACTCGAAACTGAAACGCCCTCTATCCTCTTCTGGCGCAGCATGACCCACTGGCTCGGTGGGCTAGGGATCGTCGTCCTCTTCGTGGCGGTGGCTCCCACCATCGGAGCGGGGGCCGCCCGCATGCTAGGGGCCGAATTCTCGGGGCTCACCCACACCCGGCTTACACCGCGCATCACCGACACGGCCAAGGTACTCACGGCCATCTACCTGACGCTCTCCGTGGCTACGACGCTTGCCCTGCTCTTGGCGGGGATGAACCTCTATGATGCAGTGGTCCACGCCTTCTCCACCGTGGCTACCGGTGGGTTCAGCTCCAAGACCGCTTCCATCGGCTTCTACGACTCCTTGGCCATAGAAGTGGTCCTAATCGTCTTCATGATTCTTTCGGGGGTCTCGTTCTCGCTCTACTATCTACTCTACGCCCGGCGCCGCCTCGATGCGGTGCTCGATCGGGAGCTGCTTACCTACTTGGCGATCGTAGTGGGGACTGCCCTGTTCGTGGGAGGCGTACTAGTCTTTGAGGGAGACTACGGTGATTCTTGGGGCCGGGCGCTTCGGGACTCAGCTTTCTCGGTCACGAGCATCATGACCACCACGGGGTTCGTCACAGCCGACTTTGATCAGTGGAACACGGCAGCCCAGGTCGCCCTCGTCTTACTTATGTTTGTCGGGGGCTGCGCCGGGTCTACCGCCGGGGGGCTAAAGGTCATCAGGATCATGGTCATCTTCCACACCAACGTCCAAGAGATCTTCCGTATGGTGCATCCCCGCGCGGTGACGCCGCTGAAGATAGGGGGTCGCGTGGTGCCCGAGGGGGTGCGCGTAGCGGTTTTGGGGCTCTTCGCCGCTTGGATGGCCGTGTTCGCCCTAGCAACGGTACTAGTGGCTCTTCAAGAAGAGCTCACGCTAGTTTCGGCGGCTACCGCGGTGGCGACCACACTCAACTGTGTCGGCCCGGGCCTAGCCCAGGTTGGGGGTTTGGAGAACTTCGAGGCGGTTAACGCCTTCGGACGCGTAGTGCTGACAATCTGCATGCTGCTCGGGAGGCTCGAAATATTAACCGCTTTGGCACTACTCTCACCGTTATTCTGGCGACGCTGAAAGCTCGCCGCGTGCCACCTACAGAGTTCTTCAGCCAACTATCCAGGTACTGCTTCAAGATGAGATTATCCCGCTCAAGCACCAGCCCACCAGCAACCTCAGAGAGGGCCTTAGCCAGCTTTCTGGTCACCTCCCTACGGATCTCATCGTAGACACATTTGCTGTTGCCGTTCACGGTATATTTGCCAACCCAACGGCCATCCTTCCTTTTGTAGATGGCCCCTTAGATGGCCCTTCTCCATTGCTCCTCCTGCTCACGAATCCTCCCTTATCCCAGAAATTAGGCTCAAAACGGGGTCAAAAGGGATCGGATAAGCCCCTAAGAAGAAAAAGGAGCAAAAAGAATTCGCCTTAGAAAGCTACCAGCGACGGTGTTACCACGCCCACCTAGCCTAAAGACGTACGGGTTTTAAGTCCGCTGCCTCTGCCGATTGGGCTACGCCCCCGGGCTCCGAGGTGAGTAGAGCAACTACTTCGTTTGCTCTAAGCTCTCAGCGCACTCCGGGCAGCGGGTAGGATCAGGGTAGAGGGTTTCCAGGCGGGCCAGGGTCCATTTGGCGACCGGGTTGGATATGGCACCCGCGAGGTGGAGGGCGGTGAAGGCGTGAAGGCATTTAATGCGGCCGAAATCTCCGACGCCAGCAACCCGGGTGCCGTAGCGCCTCGAGTGCTCGGCATGGGTCTCGTCTACCGCCTCTGGGCCGACCTCTTCTTGAGCTTGCCGAACGCCCCCGGTGGCTTCGACGCGGGAGATGGCGGCCTGGAGCGTTGGGCAGGTGATCCAGAACGTAGTAGGCATCTCGCGCCGACGCTCGTTCTCTATAACGCTGGGATGGCCAGCGGGACACCGGGCTGCCACACGGAACAGTAAAAGGGGCTCCCGTCCGAGCTGTAAAGCGACGGCCTCGTGGTCGTTCAGGGCTCTTTCACTTCTTCAGGTACGATGTACACCTTCTCGCCGGGTTTTATCATACCGTATCGTTCGCGGGCGGCGCGCTCGACGCCCTCGGGGGTCTGGAGATCTTCCACGGTCCTCTCCTTGGCGGCGTTCTCCCGCTCCATCTCTTCGATCTCCGCTCGGAGGGTGGAGATGTGGCTATGGTTCTCGACGATATCCTGAAGTGGAGATACGTAAGCGGCGAGGAGAAGCCCGATAAAGGCTGCGTAGAGGATCACCTTGAGCGGCCTGGGGAGGCTCACAGAGGAATCTACTCTTCGCCTATCTTGTGCAGCTTCAGCATGTTCGTCGAGCCTGGCATGGTGCTCATCGAGCCTCCGGTGAGGATGACCTCATCGTCTTCCTTGACAAGCCCGGCCTTCCGGGCGGCGCGCACAGCCTCGTCGTAGCGTTCCTCGATCCCGCCACGCTGCTCACCGTGGACGGCGTTGACACCCCAAACCATCGCGAGCATCCTCACGGTGGACACCTCGGGGCTTACGGCCAGTATCTTGTTTGGTGGCCGAAAGCGCGCCACCCTGAGACACGAGAGCCCACTCTGGGTGGAGGTGATGATCGCCTCCAGCCCCAAATCCTCGGCGAGCTCGCAGGCGGCGTGCGTTAGCGCGTCGTAGCGGTCGCCCCGGCCCCAATCGGTGGAAGAGACGATTTCTCGCCCGTAGTTTATGGCCTCCTCGGCCTCTCGGCAGATTCGGTCCATCACCCTCACGCTCTCCAGGGGGTAGCGCCCGATCGCCGTCTCGCCCGAGAGCATCACCGCGTCGGCCCTATCGAAGATGGCGTTCGCCACGTCCGAGACCTCGGCGCGGGTCGGCCTGGGGTTCCGGATCATGGAATCGAGCATCTGGGTCGCGACGATGACTGGTTTGCCCAACCTCCTGCAGCGGGCCACAATGCGCTTCTGCTCTATAGGAACCCTCTCTGCCGAGAGCTCGACCGCCAGGTCGCCACGCGCGACCATAATGCCGTCGGAGGCTTTGAGGATGTTCTCTATGTCCTCTATGGCCTCGTGCTTCTCTACCTTGGAGATCAGGGGGAGGCCGCTCCCGCCGAACTCGCTTATGCGTTCTTTGATCTCCTCGACCTCGTCCCCCGAGCGGACGAAGGAGGCAGCGATCCAATCCGGCCTGAGCTCCTCGACCCCGAAGCGCAGATCCTCTAGGTCCTTCGGCGTAAGGCCGCTTATGGAGAGAGAAGAGTCCGGGAAGTTCATTCCTTTGTGAGAGGAGATCGGACCACCGGTCACGACTACGCACTCGATCTCGCTGTCCTCTACCTCTTCTACCCGGATCTCCAGAAGGCCGTCGTCCAGTAGTATGCGGTGCCCAGGCTCGACGTCCTGGACGACCTGCTTATAGGGCGTCGAGAGCCGGCTAGCATCGCCCAAGAAATCTCCCGGCGCAACCGTCACCCGGTTCCCCTCGACGAGCTCCGTCTCGCCGACGACCTCGCCGATCCTTATCTTCGGTCCCTGAATGTCCTGCATCACCGCCACGTTGCGGCCCGACTTCTCCGCCGCCTCGCGCACCAAATGGGCGTTCTTGAGGTGCGTCTCGTGCTCGCCGTGGCTGAAGTTCAGCCTCGTCACATCCACCCCGAAGTGTACGAGGTTCCGGATGGTCTCTTCCTTTGAGGTGCCAGGGCCTAGAGTCGCAACTATCTTTGTCCGTCGCTCCATCTCCTACACCCTCCCTCGATGGGGGTTGAAGGCCTCACGCCCCGGGTAGTACGCGGCGCTGCCTAAAGCTTCTTCTATCCGAAGGAGCTGGTTGTACTTCGCGACACGCTCCCCGCGAGCCGGCGCCCCGGTCTTTATCTGCCCGGCGTTCACCGCGACCGAGAGGTCCGAGATCGTCGCGTCCTCCGTCTCCCCGCTCCGGTGGCTGATCATGGTCGTGTACCCGGACTTGTGCGCAAGGTCCATCGTCTCGAACGTCTCCATGAGCGTCCCTATCTGGTTTACCTTGACGAGGATAGAGTTACCCACGCCCTCGTCTATGCCCCGTGCCAGGATCTTCGGGTTGGTAACGAAAAGGTCGTCCCCGACGAGCTGCACCCTCCCCCCAAGCCTCTCCGTCAGTAGCGACCACCCCTCCCAATCGTCCTCGGCCAGGCCATCCTCGATGGAGAGGATAGGGTACTCGTCCACCAGACTTACGTAGTAGTCAACCATCTCTTCGCGGTTCAGGGTCTTCCCCTCCCCCGAAAGCTCGTAGGAGCCGCTTTCGTAGAACTCCGAGGCCGCGGGGTCCAAGGCGAACGCCACCTGCTCTCCTAAAGAGTAACCGCTCCTCTCTACGGCCTCCGCCATCAAGGCCAACGCCTCTCTATTGTCGTCCAGGTCCGGCGCGAAGCCGCCCTCGTCCCCGATACCGCCACCCAATTTCTTCTCGGAGAGCAGCTTCTTGAGGTCCTGGTAGACCTCGGCAACGCAGCGCAGAGCCTCCCTGAAGCTCTCGAAGCCCACTGGGACGACCATGAACTCCTGGAAGTCCACGTTGTTGGCGGCGTGGGCCCCGCCGTTGAGGATGTTCGCGCACGGGACCGGCAGCACGTATGCCCCGGGGCCGCCAAGGTAGCGGAAGAGGGGCAGCCCGACCGCCTCCGCCGCTGCCTTGGCCGCCGCGATAGAGACGCCCAGGATCGCGTTCGCCCCCAACCGTTCCTTGTTCTCAGTGCCGTCGGCTAGGATCATGGCCATGTCCAGCGCCCGCCCCTCGGTGACGTCCATCCCCAAGACCATCTCGGCGAGCTCCTTGTTGACGTTCTCGACGGCTCTGGCAACCCCTTTGCCGAGGTAGCGATCCTCGTCCCCGTCCCTGAGCTCTACCGCCTCGTTCTGGCCCGTCGAGGCCCCCGAAGGCACCGCCGCCCTTCCCACGAAGCCGCTCACCGTTGCGAGCTCGACCTCCACCGTCGGGTTTCCCCGGGAGTCCAGAACCTCCCGCCCGCGGACCGCAACGATCTCCGTCATCAGTACCAGCCCTCCCCGACTCGTCCCGACGTCTGCGCTTATGACACTTTTATACCCTTTATACCCCTTAACTCTACGCCTTTAGGCCCAGAAACGCCACTAACGCTGGAAACTTACCCTTTTCGGGTTGCTCCGCTAGGCTATTTCTTCGCTTCGCCCTCCGGCTCGCTCTTGGGTGCAGCCTCCGGCGGCGCCTCGTTCCCCGGCGGCTCTTCGCCCTTCGGCGTTCCGGCGCCCGGTGGAAGGCCGGGGAGCTGCCGAGCCTCGTTCGGGTCGTAGCCGGGGAGGTACTTCGCGTTCCGCTCTTCGAGCTGGGACTGTACCCAGGAGTCGAACTCGGTGGCCTGCTGCTGCTGGGAGAGCTGTTCCTCGATCTCCGGGGAGGCCTCCTCGAACGGGACCTCCTCTTCTTCCTGGATCTCCGTGACCTCCAGAACGTGGAAGCCGAAGTCGGTCTCGATGGGCCCCACGATCTCACCCTCCTCCGCCTCGAAGGCGGCCTCGTCGAACTCGGGGACGAACCCGCCCTCCGGGTTGCATCCCAGGTCCCCACCCTGCTCGGCGCTCCCTGGGTCCTGGGAGTTCTCGCGGGCGAGCTCCTCGAAGTCGCCCCCGTCTTCGAGCTCTTCCTGGACCTCCTGTGCCCTCTCCTCCTCGTCCTCGGTAAAGAGTATATGCCTTATACAGCGCTGCTCGGGCCTCGTGAACCGGGTCTCCCGGTTCTCCTCGTAGAACTCCTCGACCTCTTCCGGCGTCGGTCCCGCGTCGCCCGAGACCTCTTCCCGAACCTTCCGCAAGAGCAGGCCCATCCTGACCTCCTCCCGGAACTCATCCTCGGTGAAGCCGAACTGGTTCAGAGCCTCGTGGAAGGCCTCATCTGGGGTCAGGTCCTGGCCGGCCGCCGCAGCCTGCTCACCGACCTGCTCCTTGGTCTGGTCTATCTCCTCCTGTACCTCCTCCCCCGACACCTCGATGCCGTTCTCTCGAGCGTAAGCCTTGGTCAGGTTGAAGGCTATAAGCTGGGGCACGATCTGCGTCTTCGCGGCCTCGAACTGCGGCGAGCCCGGGCTGACCTCCGGCACGGGTCGTCCGCTACCGGCGGCCTGAGCGGTGAACAGCCTCTCGACCTCCTCCTGCACCTCCCCCTCGGTAACCTCGCCACCATCGAAGGTGACGACCTTCCTGGCCCCTGACTCCACCTCGGATGACGGCGCCGCTGCCTGACACCCCACCACAAAAAAGAGCGCCAGAACCACCACGCCCCAAACGAAGGCTACCCGCGCAGAGAAAAGATTGCTCAAAACGACCAGGATCCTTACCTTACTTGCTCACACAAACGCCACGTAGGCCAAAAACTCGGGCGATTATATAGCATGGGGCCATCAGCCATCGGCTTCTGCCACGACAGCGTCTAGGTTCGGGCGAGCGCCCTCAGGGTCTCCTCCGCAAGTTCCAGCGTACCTAGAGACGAACCGCTTACCGTGAGGCGCCCCTCCCTCCCCGCGACCGTGCCTCCGGTCGCTTTGCGGATCAGGGCGGGAGCCGCCGCTGGGGCGGTGACACCGGTGATGCTCAGGGTGCCGGAACGGTAGTTGACTGCCGTGGCGCCTACTTCGCGGGCGAGGAGCTTTATGCGGAAGAGACCGAGCAGGCTCAGGGCCGACTCGGGGGGCTCACCGAAGCGTTCTTGCAACTCCTCGGCCAGGTCATCGAGCTCAGCGAGCGTGTGGACGCCGGAGGCCCGGCGGTAGAGGTCTACGCGTTCGATCTCGTCCCGCACGTAATCTACCGGAAGGTAGGCGTCCAGCGCCAACTCCACTATCACCGGGGCCGCATCCTCCTGCTTAGCCGGCTGGCCCTTCGCCAGGGCAACAGCCTCTTCGAGGAGCCTAAGGTACATCTCGAAGCCGACCGCCGCGATTTGCCCCGACTGCTCCGAGCCGAGCAGGTTGCCGGCGCCCCGAATCTCGAGATCCCGCATGGCGATAGAGAACCCACTCCCGAGCTCTGTGAAGTCCATCAGGGCTTCGAGGCGTTTCTGGGACTCAGGCGTGGCACCAAGAGGGGCGAAGAGGTAGGCGTAGGCCTGCTCCGTGGAGCGTCCGATCCTGCCGCGCAGTTGGTAGAGCTGCGCGAGACCCATCGCGTCGGCCCTATCCACGATCAGGGTGTTCGCCGTCGCAACGTCGAGCCCGCTCTCGACGATGGTCGTGGTGACGAGCACGTCAGCCTCCCGGCCGAGGAACCTGTGCATCGTGTCCTCTAGCGCCCGCTCGGGCATCTGGCCGTGCGCCGTCGTGAGCTGTGCGTCGGGCACGAGCGCGCCCAATTCTTCCGCGACCTCGTCTATGCTCTCGACCCGGTTGTGAACGAAGAAGACCTGCCCCCCACGCCGGACCTCGTTCTCGACGGCCCGCCGGACGAGATCCTCGTCGTAAGGCCCTACATGCGTCAGGATGCTCCGACGACCCGTGGGAGGTGTATCGATCACGCTTATATCTCGCAACGACGCCAGACCCATCTGCATCGTGCGTGGTATCGGGGTTGCGGTGAGCGTGAGCAGGTCCACGGAGGCCTTAAACTCCTTGAGGCGCTCCTTGTGCCTGACGCCGAAGCGTTGCTCCTCGTCCACGATCACGAGCCCAAGGTCCTTCGGACTCACCTCCGCTCCGAGCAAGGCGTGCGTACCTATGAGCACGTCCACCTCGCCGGCGGCGAAGTCCCTCAAAGTACGCTTCCTCTCGGCGGAGGTCGAGAAGCGACTGAGGCTCTCGACCCTGACCGGGAACCGCCCCAACCGCTCCATAAAGGTCCTGTAGTGCTGCTGGACGAGTATGGTAGTAGGCGCGAGCATCATGACTTGCTTGCCGCTCAAGGCCGCCTTGAAGGTCGCCCGCACCGCCACCTCCGTCTTCCCGAAACCCACGTCCCCGCACACCAGACGATCCATCGGGTGCGGGCTCTGCATATCCGCCTTGACGGCGGCGATGGCCGCCGCCTGGTCCGGGGTTTCTTGATACGGAAAGCTCTCCTCTAACTCCATCTCCCATTCAGAGTCCTCAGGGAAGGCGAACCCTTTGGCGCTCGCCCTGGCGGCCTGCACTCGTAATAGCTCCCCGGCAAGCGCCTTGACTCTGCTCCGGACCCTGTCCGTGACCGCGGCCCAACTAGACCCGCCGAGCTTGTCGAGGCGCGCCGACTCCCCACCGACGTACTTATGCAGGAGCTCCATCTGCTCGTAGGGTACGAAGAGCGTATCTCCACCTTGATAGCTGACCTGCATGTAGTCTCGCGTGGCGCCCAGGACCTCCTTCGAGACGAGTCCCTCAAAGCGCCCGATGCCCTGCACCTGGTGTACCACGAGGTCCCCGCTCTTGAGGTCCGCAAAAGAAGAGACCGAGGGGGAACTAGTCCTCATGCCCCGCGCACGCTGTCGACCGAGCAGGGTATCCCTCCGCACGACGGCCACGCCGCCCTCCGGATAGGAGAACCCCTCCTCGACCTCGCCCGGTACCACGTAGAGGCCGAGCGGGAGAGAGGAATCCACGCGCCTGGCCTCCTCGACCCTGCGTCCGACCTCCCCGAACGCGTACGCCGTACGCTTGGCCTCGCCCACCGAGGAGCAGGCCACGAAGACGCGCAAGCCCTCGTCTACGAGCGACTGGAGCCTCCGGCCAGCCTCCCGGATCGTGGTCGAAGGCGTCGTCACCGGCGGCGCCGAGATGGTCTTCACCTCCCCTACCTCAGCGGTCGTGACGAAGCGTAGGTCGGGCTCCGGTAGTTCTTCGTAGAGCTCCCGCACTATGTCTTCGGTGTCCCGATTATCCTCCTCTGCGGGCAACCCCTCCGCGAGCTCTTCCGCCCACACTTCGATGCCTCGCGGCAGGAGGTCCCGAGCTAGGACGGGGCTCAAGCCGAGGAGCAACCGATCCAACCCCGGCACGCGCACGCCCTGTCGGGCCTCCTCCGGGAGATCCTCCTCGCTCGCGGCGGCCAGGGACGCCAGGTCTCCCTCCCTGGACCCGTGGACCGCGACGCCTTCAAGCTCTCGTACGACCCTTTGGGTCGCCAGAGAGACGGCCCTCACGCTCTCGACTTCGTCGCCCCACCATTCGGCACGCACCGGTGAGCGGCGGGTGCTCGGGAAGATATCCACGATCCCGCCGCGCACGATGAACTCCCCGTGGCGGCTAATACGGTCCACCCGCTCGTAGCCCAGCTCAATTAGCCGCACGAGGCAATCGTCCAGCTCTATCTCGGCCCCGCCTTCGAGACGCAGGGGCTCGTAGAGCGGTGTTCTCTCCATAAAACCCAGAGGTCCTGCAACCACGATCCGGGCCTCCGAGAGAGAGTTCAGGGCCCGCTGGCGGGCCCCGACACGCACGACCGGCGGAGCGAAGACGTCTCCGTACAGGACGCCACGCGAGGGGAGGTGCACCACAGACTCGTCCGTAAAGCAGCGGGCATCTTTGGCGTAACGCTCGGCGGCCTCCTCACTCCCGGCGAGGAGCAGCACCGATCGTTCGGCGTTGGCCGCGAGATACGCTCGAACCCTCCGGGGCGCCTGTAGGTCTTTGATCCTCGTCCTGTCGCGCACCGGCAGATTCTACCCTCCCTCTCCTCGTTTCAATGTGTGGCCATCCACCCTCAAGATCGGAGCCGCCTCTCCCGGGACTCCGCGGCGCGCCTCTGAGAGAATTGGCGGGCACCTGTATCCACGTGGGAGGTTTCGGGATGTCGCTGTTAGAGGAGTTGAACAACCGGGGAACCGGGACGCTACCGGGCCTCATCGGCATCGAGATACTGGAGGTCGACGAGGACCGGCTCACCAGCCAGCTCGAGCTCCGGGACGAGTTGATGGCCCCAAATGGCTACCTGCACGCCGCCACGATAGTCGCGCTCGCCGATACCTCCTGCGGCTACGGCTGCTTCGTGAACCTGCCCGATGGCGCTGAAGGCTTCACCACGGTAGAACTGAAGAGCAACTTCCTCGGCACGAAACACGAAGGCGCTATCGAGTGCGAGGCGAGGCTCACCCATGGTGGACGTGCGACGCAGGTGTGGGACGCGACCGTCGCCGACGCGGAGAGCGGCAAGAAGCTTGCCCTCTTCCGCTGCACGCAGATGATCCTCTACCCGCGCTAGCCGCATCACGTTTCGCCACCATCGCAAGGCTCCGCCCTGCGGGATACAACCCTGCCCCCTCTGAGCGAGTCATGCTCGGCCCTTCTCTTTCGCTGACCGGAAGCGAATCCCCGTGACCAGTCCGACGCTGGAGAGGATGGTCCCCATCCCGACGAACGTCCCGATGCTCACGGGCTCCTCCAAGAGGAGTACGCCGAACAGCACACCGAAGACCGGCACCAGGAACGTCACGGTGAGGGTCTTCGTGGGTCCGACGCTGGTGATAAGTCGGAAGTAGAGCAGGTAGGCGACCGCCGTCGAGAGCAGGGCCAGCCCCAGCACGGAGAGCACGACCGCGAGGGAGGGCGGCTCTCCGGGAAGAGTGGCGACGGCCGGGGGCAGCAGGATCGCCGCCGCCCCCGCCTGCTGGCCGATGCCCATGCCAAGGGGCGATACACCCGAGAACCTCCGTTTGGCGTAGACCCCACCTAGGGCGTAGCAGAGGGCGGCCAGGAGCGAGGCCCCGACCGACAACAGCACGACCCCGCTCAGGGGAACGGGGTCCAGCCCCACGAGCACCGCAACCCCCGCGACGCCGAGGAGAAGCCCGACGGCCTTCCTCACCGTCAACGCTTCTCCTATCCACACAGCCGCCACCACTGCGCCGAAGAGCGGCGTGGTCGAGTTCAGGATGGCCGCGAGCGAAGCCGTCAGGTTGAGCTGCGAGGTGGCTATCAACGTGAAGGGAGCGGCGGCGTTCAGGCCCCCAAGGAACAGAAACTCCTTCCACCGCGCCCGGATTGCGGGGAGGCTGCCCACGGCGACTGCACAAAGGACAAGGGCCCCGGCCGCCAAAAGGACCCGGAGCTCCACCAACAGCACCGGCCCTAAGGCCGGGACCGCGACCTCGATAAACAGGAACGAAGCGCCCCAGAGCGCCCCGAGGAGGAGCAGGGCCCCTAGATCACGCGCTTCCATCCTGCACCCCTCTCCCCTGACAAGGTGCTCCAAGCCCTATATCCAACCCAGACCTTAAGCCACCGCTACCGGACGGCACACCTTGCAGGGCCGGAACCCGGCAGCCGTCGCCTCGCTCACACTGCGAAAAGGGAGGCGGTTTTCGGGGAGTATCCTCCGCCCGTTGCGACAGATGGCGTGGCACACCACCTTCTGGATCTTCCACGGCCAGGAGATTCCTAAGACGCGCGAGGCCCCTGCGCACCAGTGTCTCGGCCGTGCCCTCGGGCCCCTCGGGCCATCCGGTCGCGGCGCAGATCTCCGCGTACGGCAGGTCTTGCAGGTGGCGGAGGGCCAACGCCACGCGCTGACGCTCCGGCAAGCGCCCCAGCGTCGCCAGCACGTCCATGACGTCCTCCCGCCTCTCGCCGATCCCGGTACCCGGCATGCCCGACAACGTACCGGGGTCTCCCCCAACCGGCGCCTCGCGGTTTCGTCGGAGCCGGTTGCGCACCACGTTCAGGGTTATACGATACACCCAGGCACGGAGCATTATGGCCCGGATGCGCTCCTCCGGGTACCGTCCGAGGGTCGTTAAGGCGCGTTCGAAGGCGTCCTGCACTGCATCCTCGGCGTCCTGCTCACCGCGCAGCATGGCGAAGGCGTACCGGTACAGCCCAGCGTAATGCCCTTCTACCAGATCCCGGGCCGCCCTTGGGTCCCCATCGGCCAACCGCGCCGCGAGCGGGTCGAGCCCCACCACTCCTTCCGAAGGCCGCATCATCGTCTCCACACCACCGTCTAACAACCGGGACGCCCAAAAAGTTTCACGCGAAACTGTTTCTCTTCTCAAGAACGAAAAGCCCGAAAGAACGGAACGGCAACGATGCCCAGCAGGGCAAGAACCATGCGCGTAGCGGCGAAGCCTCCTCGCCGCTACGTCCGGACGTTAAAGCGGTTCATCGCGGCCTCGGGGCCGGTCTCGATCACGGCTTCGACCGCATCGGCGGCGCGCGGTACAGATTCCTTGGTCTCTGAGTCCATCCGGCCAAGCACGTAGTCGGTAACGGTCACACCGACCGGGGGGCGACCGATGCCGATCCGCACCCGCACGAAGCCGTTGCCGAGGTGCTGAATAGTGGACCGCAATCCATTGTGTCCGCCCGCCCCGCCGCCGACCTTTACGCGGACGGCACCCGCCGGTAGGTCGAGATCGTCATGCACGACTATGAGCTGCTCCGCCTTGTACCCGGCCAGAGCGGTCCCCGAGTTGTTCATGTACGTCCTCGGTTTGAGGAGCGTGACGTTCTTCAGGCCGAAGCCAATTGGGGCGGCCTCGACCTTTTTCTTCGCGCGCCAGGAGCCGCCGTGGCGCTTCGCGAGCTCGTCCGCGACGAGGAATCCGATGTTGTGGCGGGTGTGCTCGTAGGAGCGGCCCGGGTTTCCGAGGCCCGCAACGACGGGCGCTTTCACGCCGCCCCCACCGGACACTTCGCCAGCAGGTTCCTCGTTAGGTTGGGCCTCCTGCACCCCCCGGCGGGCGCCGAAGAGGCGCGAGAGCCTAAGGCTGGAGATTCTGTCCTGCGGGGCCCTCTCCCTCCTCAGGAGAAACCTCTTCGGTCTCCTCTTCAGCTTCGACCTCCTCGGCCGCCTCGTCGGACGGCTCCTCGACTATGCCGGCGGCCTCCATCTCCTCGTCGGTGATCTCCGTCGGCGTCGTGACGGTCGCGGCGACCTCCTCGGGGTCGGAGATCAACTCCACCCCCTCGGGGAGCTCTACGTCGGCGAGGGTGAGGTTGTCGCCGATCTGAAGACCCGAAACGTCGATCGTGAGCTCTTGCGGGATGTCGCCCGGTAGGGACTCGACTTCGACCTCATAGGCGACCTGTTCCAGAACGCCCCCCTCGCTAACACCTGGGGACTCATCGGTGCCGGCGACCGTCAGCGGCACCGTGATCACGATCCGCTCGCGCATATTCACCGGCGCGAAGTCCACGTGCAGGAGCTTGCCCGAGACCGGGTTACGCTGTACGTCTACGACGCGAACCGTGGTGTCGTCTCCACCGCCGATCTCCAGATCGTAGAGCGCGTTGTCACCGACGTGCTGGAGGGTGTAATCCACCACCTTCACCGGGACCGCGAGCACGGTGCTTCCGTTGTCCCCATCTCCGTAGAGAACGGCCGGCACCATACCCTGTATCCTCAAGCGTCGGGCGTCGTTCTTGCCCCGGCCCTCGCGCTCTCTCGCCTCTAAGCTTACGTTATCCGCCATACCTCTAACCTTCCGTGCGCTTACTAAAAAAGCTGGTTCTCGCCCATAAAGACCTCGCTCACCGAGTCTTCGAGGAAGACGTTTCGGATGGTATTGGCGAGGAGCGGGGCGATTGTGAGCACGTTTATCTTATTGCGCGGCTCACCGCTCTTCAAGGGCAGGGTGTCGGTGACGACGACCTCTTTTATCGGGGAGTCCTCGAGTCGCTCGTACGCCGGACCCGAGAACACGGGGTGCGTGGCCGCAGCGTAGACCTCCGTCGCTCCGCAACCGAGAATGCTCTCCGCGGCCCCCACGGTGGTCCCGCCCGTATCTATTATGTCGTCTATCATGATCGCGCGACGCCCCTCGACGTCGCCGATGACGTGCGTCACCTCCGATTGTCCGGGCTGGCGACGGATCTTGTTGACTATCGCCCACGGGAGCCTCAAGTGGTCCGCCAGCCTCTTGGCGACCTTCACCTCGCCCGTGTCCGGGGCGACCACGACCGCGTCGTCTGCCTCCCTGAAGCCCTGCGAGGTAAAGTAGTCCACGAACGTGTGCATCGCGGTCAGGTGGTCCACCGGGAAGCTAAAGAAGCCCTCGATCTGGCCAACGTGCAGGTCCATCGTCATCACCCGGTTCGCGCCGGCCACCCGGATCATGCTCGACACCAGCCGCGCCGTTATAGGCTCGCGGGGCTTGGTCTTGCGGTCCTGCCGGGAGTAGGCAAACCAGGGTATGACTGCCACGATGCGCTCCGCCGAAGCCCTTTTGGCCGCGTCGATCATAACCAGAAGCTCCATGAGGTTCCGGTTTACGGGCTCGCCTAGAGACTGCACGATAAACACGTCCGAGCCCCGGATGCTCTGCTCGTACCTCGCGTACACCTCGCCACCCGAGAAGCTCTGGAGATCTACCTTTCCTAGGCTGATGTCCAGCCGGTCCGAGATCCTCTCGGCCAACCCTGGATAGCCGCGGCCAGAGAAGAGCAATAGCCGCTTCTCCGGCGTCTGTTCCAGGTGCCCGTTCTCCATCATGCGTATTCTATCCCTCCGTCTTGTAGGGCCGCTGCCGCTCCTCCTGGTTCTTCTCTCTGTCCTCGGACACCTGTCCGGGAGCGTCCCGGATCACACGCGCCGGCATCCCCACCGCGAGTTTGCCCGGCGGGACGTCCTTGTTGACCACGCTCCCGGCTCCAATATAGGCGCTCTCGCCGACGTTTATCGGCGCGATGAGGTTGGTGTTGATCCCGGTGAAGACGCCGTCCCCTATCCTGGTGCGGTGCTTGTTCTTACCGTCGTAGTTCGCCGTGATCGTACCCGCACCGAGGTTTGCACCCTCCCCGATCTCGGTGTCCCCGACGTAGGAGAGGTGCGGCACCTTGCTCTCCGCCCCCACCTTCGTGTTCTTGAGCTCGCAGTAAGCCCCAACCTTCGAGGCCTCCCCCAACACCGTCCCCGGTCTCAAGTAAGCGTACGGCCCCACCGATACACCAGCTCCGATAGTAGCGCCGCGCCCGACCGAGTGCTCGACGAGCGTCCCGTCGTCCACGACCGTATCTAGGAGGTCCGCCGACGGCCCGATCACGCAATCCGACCCTATCTTCGTCTCCCCACGCAGGAAAGTCCCCGGCAGGATGACCGTGTCGCGCCCAATCTCCACCGAAGCCTCTATGTGAGTGGACACAGGGTCCCGCACCGTCACCCCAGCCCGCATGTGAGCGTCCAGGATGCGCCGGCGGACGATCTCCTCGGCCTTCGCCAGCTGCGCCCGATCGTTGACCAGGTTCGCCTCTTCGGGGTTCTTCACCCGGTACGTCACCGCCCGGCTCTCCCAGCCTATAACCTCCAGAGCGTCCGTGAGGTAGAGCTCGCCCTGCGAGTTATTCGTGTCGATGATCTCCAAAGCTCGCCGGATCTCCGAGAGATCGAAGGCGTAGAGCCCTAGGTTGCCGCTCCGGACCTCTTTCTCGGCCTCCGTCGCCTCCTTCTCCTCTACGATCCTGACCACGCCAGCATCCTCCGTCACCCTGCCCAGACCCGTCGCGTCCTCGAGCTCCGCCACCAGTACCGTCGCCCCCACCCCAGCCGCGCGGTGGCGTTCCACGAGTTCCGTAAGCGTACGGCCCGAGATGAGCGGGCCGTCGCCGTTTACGACGAGGAGGACACCCTCCTCTTCTTCTATGGCCTCGAGCGCCACGCGTACCGCATCGCCGGTACCTCTCTGCTCCTCTTGAAAGACGGGTACCACGCCTCGTGGCAAGGCCGCTTTCACCTCCTCGGCCTGATGGCCGACGACGACTAGGGTCTCTTGCGGACCCACCTGCTCCAGCGCGGCGATAGCATAGTTCACCATTGGTACGCCGCAGATCGTGTGCAGCACCTTGGCCCGGTTGGACTTCATCCGGGTCCCCTTGCCGGCCGCAAGGACGGCGGCAAAGGTCGGCGGAGCTTCCTGGCGCTGGAGCATGGGTTCTTCGAGGCTCCTTCCGCTAGTAGTGGGTGTTCGCGGGCTGGGGCGGCAGGATTCGAACCTGCGATCCCGGGACCAAAACCCGGTGCCTTGCCACTTGGCCACGCCCCAACGCAGACGCCTCCCGTTCTCCGTTGCCGAGACGCCCGTAATGCACGGCGATTATACCGGACCCTTCACCGGCTATCAGCCTCCGGTTTTGCTGGTCGCCAGCAGCTCCTCTAACGTTCGAGTATTACTACCCCATGAGCCACGGGCTCACAAACTGCGACGAAGGGAGCCCGAAAGCTCCTCTCCGTCGTCCGAGCCTCCGCTGCGGAGCCGAAGATAGCGTAGACTGCTGTTCCGGTCCCGCTCATTGCGGCCCCCAAGGCGCCCGCGCGCAGAAGCTCCTCCTCCAGTTTTCGCACCTCCGGCACGAGATTCCTCGTCACCGGGGTGAGATCGTTGCCGAGGCCCTCTGCGAGCGTGCCGAGGCTCCCCGCCCGCAGCGCCTTCACGACCGGGGCGACGGAGGGTTTGCTCTCCTCCAGACGTTCGTCGTAGGCACAGTAGATTCTGGCCGTCCCGGCGCCCGCGGCCGGTTTCGCGACGACCAGGTGGTGCGGTGGCGGCGGCGGAAGAGGACTCAAAACCTCTCCGACACCTCTCCCGACCGCCGTACCGCCCCCGATGCAGAACGGTACGTCCGCCCCAGCCCTAAGGCCGGCTTCCTTCAGTTCGGCGTGGCTCAGGTCTAACCCGAAGAGCTCGTTCAGGCCCACTAGCGTAGCCGCCGCGTCAGACGACCCACCCCCTAGCCCGGCTCCTGTGGGGATTCCCTTACGCAGCCGTACTCTCACCGGTAGCTTGGCGCGGGCGAGTTCCGTGAGCAGCCTATGGGCCTTGTAAACGGTGTTCGTCTCGGGCGGGCCGGTCTCTGCGTCCTCCGGCTCGACCACGAGCTCGAAGCCCCTTTCGGCACGTTCGATCTCCACCTCGTCGTAGAGGGAGATGCTTTGAAAAACGGTCGAGAGCTCGTGGTACCCGTCGGGGCGCACCCCGAGAACCTCTAGCGCGTAGTTGACCTTGGCGAACGCTTGTAGCCGTATCCGCTCCGTCACGTCGACCCCGAGAGCAAACGCGAGAGCGCCACGAAGTCTTCAGGCGCGAGCTCCTCAGCCCGTGTGTCCGGCCCGTAGCCCAAAGAACGCAGGGCCTCGGGCGCCTCCCCTCGCAACGCCTCAGGCAGGTTGTTGATGAGCCGTTTGCGGCGGCTCCTGAAGGCGGCGAGCACAAGCTCCTTCACACGCTCGTAATCCTCGGGCTCCTCCCGGCGCTTCATAGCCACGATCGCCGACCACACGCGGGGCGGAGGGTCGAAGACGCGGGGCGAGACCTTGTGCGCCATGCGCACCCCGGCGAGGAGTTGCACGAGGACCGCGTAGGCCCCGTACTCCTTCGTCCTCCTCTCCGCGGCCATCCTCCGCGCCACCTCGAGCTGCACCATGAAGCGTAGTTCTTCAAGGAAACTCGCCTCTTCCAGCAGCCTTAGCACGAGAGGAGAAGCAACGTTGTAGGGAAGGTTTGCGACGAGCTTGTTCGGCTGTGGGGTGAGTGATCCGTAGTCGAGGGTGAGTGCATCCCCCTCGTGGACGAGGACGTTCTGGTACGCCTCGAGCGCCTCTTGCAGGGCCGGTAATACATCGGGGTCTAGCTCCACGGCGTGGACGAGCCTCGCCTTTTCGGCGAGGAAGGTGGTAAGGGCGCCACGTCCCGGTCCCACTTCGAGTACGATGTCGTCTCCCTCGACACCCCGGACGACGATGCGAGCGATGTTCGGGTCTGCGAGGAAGTGCTGGCCGAAACGTTTCTTGGGTGGTTGGGGTTCGGGCTGGCTCAAAGCCTAAAAGCGCTAGACTTCGAGCGGCAGGCCGAAGACGTTGCGGGCGTTGCGGCTCGTGAGGGCGCCGAACTCCTCCTCGTCCATGCCGATGCACCTGGCAACGAAGCGGGCGGTGTGGACTACGTACTTCGGCTCGTTACTCTTCGAACGCACCGCCTGCGGGCTCAGGTACGGGGCATCTGTCTCGACGAGCAGGCGCTCCGGGTCGAGTACGTTCAAAATCTCCGCCGTCCGGTTGTTCTTGTAGGTGACATTCCCGGCGAGCCCCAGATAGTAGCCGCGTTCGGCCGCTTCTCTCGCCTCGCGCTCTCCACCTTCGAAGCAGTGTAAGACAACACGAACTCGGGCGCGGTTGAGAATAGCCATCGTGTCGGCGAACGCTTCCCTGGAGTGAATGATCAGGGGCAGACGCGTATCGTTGGCCAGCGAGATCACGTCCTCGAAGAGCGCCCGCTGTATCTCCTTCGACCAATCCCCCCGGTAGTAATCAAGCCCCACCTCTCCCAACGCCACGATGCCCGGCGACTCCGAGAGCTCGGCCAATGCTTCGAGGTCCGGCGCCGTGTAAGTCCCCGCGTTGTGCGGGTGTATCCCCGCCGACGAGTACACGTTCGGCAGCGCCGCCGCGAGCTTCCCCCCCTCCCGAGAGTCTTCCACGTCCGTCCCTATGTTGACGACGGCGAGTACCCCTGCCCCCGTCGCCCCCTCTACCGCCTCCTCCGGCGAAAGCTCCAACCGCGTGAGGTGCGTGTGCGAATCTACAAACATAAGTCCCCCGATTTGACAGAACCGGTATCGGGTTCTGGCGCCCTGCCAGAGACGATTTCTACCGTTACCGTCCCTTCTATGTTTACAAGGACCTTCATTCTAAGCGTCTTATAGATTCGGTGCTTCTCTTCGGGAGGAATCACCTCCAGGGACTCCGGAACGATGGCCGCGTATTGGCGCACGAGATCATCCGCGTCGCGTTCCAGTTCCTCCAACCGCTGCTGGTGTAGCGAGATGGATACAAGTTCGCTCTGCGCCGTCTTCCTCGTTTCCTCTAACTCACCGAGCCTCTCCCTAAGCTCTTTAAAGGTGCTGAGCTCCTCAGCAGCCATCTCCTGATTGTTCCTAATTAATAAAAGGACCTGCTGGTCTACGGACGAGCGCTGGGCACCGGAGAGGGTCTGCTCCTACCCGAGCAGCAGGCTGAGCGGCTCAACTCGTTCCTCACAGATGACCTGCCGCTGAACAGCGCCGAGCTGGCCTACGCCCTGGGCCTCGGTCACGAATGTGGGTGGCTCGGTCACACCGGTGAGCTACCCGGGTTCAACACCGCCGTCTACTACCATCTCGGGCTCGACGCTACGGTGGTGGTGGAGGTCAATAGCGATATCCCCTCTGGCGACTGCCCGGCTGACAAGCCGACCATGACAGACGCACCGCACGAGGACATGCCCTGCGCCGACCAGCGGTCCGGATCTTCGGAGCGCTCGCCGAAGCGCTGGGATAGCCGCTCGGGACCAAGCAATAGGCGTCTTGTTGTTAGAGGCGATCTTTCGGCCTTGGGGATCGCCACCTTATTCACCGAGCTGCCGAGAGCGAAATTAACAGTAACCGTACCAGTAGCAAAGAAACCAGTCTACGCACTCAGAACAAGCCAAAATCGCTGTTAACGGCATAGTCTCACCTCCTCCTCCTCCTCGCTTAGAGTCGCCACGACCACCCCACAGCTCTCACGAACGCCTACCCCCACCGCTAGAGCGCCCACCGCTAGAGCGCCCACCGCTAGAGCGCTCGAGGCGCACAAGAAGGGCCGGGGCGAAAAGCCCCGACCCCCAACGTTGCAGATCAGCTTCGGCATAAGTAAGGAGTGCATCCTACCTACATCAGGCCCGGAGGACCCGGCGCACCAAGACCCCGCCCGCCATCAGCCCTGCTCCCAAGCCCAGCGTGAGCAGCGTGAGCAGCGAAACCATCTCTAGCCGGAAGCAGACGCGGCCTGGTTGACCTCACTCGTGCACTCGGTCGTGTTGGTGGGGCTCACGTCGATCGTGGAGCCGACCTCCTCGAACTCGAAGTCATCGGCCTCAGAGGCGTACTGGATGAGGTCGATCGTGTTCTGGGCGTTGCCGGTGTTGCCAACACCCTGTATCCCGACGCACTGATTGCTGTTATCGCCGCTGCCGGTTACCTCGAAGGACTGATCGAGGTCGCCGCTCTCGCCTTCCTGCTCGCCCTCCTGGGTTACCTGGGCTATGGCCGGAATGGCGGCCAGGGCCAGCATCGCCAAAAGCGCTGCCATTAGCATCAACTTCTTCATCTTTTCTTACCTCCGTCTATAGACCTTAACGACCCTACACATATATGATCGCACCCCACCCCTGCAAGCACCCTCCTCCAAAAGGATGATTCAGGCCGTCAAAAGGATGATTTTTGAGCCACCCGAGAAAACCCAGACCGTACTCACTCGGGAAGGTGCCGTGGCCTAGAGGAGCTTGCGCCTACAGAGTGCTAGAGGGCGGATTGCCTCTATTCACCGAGATGCCGAGA
>DATDKT010000072.1:0-13542 GCA_036519775.1 Rubrobacteraceae bacterium | reverse complement strand
TCCTACACATCATCTAAAGGTCCAGCCCGGCTTCTTTATTGTTCCCTGGTGGGTGCTCTCAGAAACTCGGGCTGCTACCGTATTCACCGAGCTTGCGAGAGGAGGTCTTCTCGGAGGCTCAGAGGGGCAAAGGGGACGAAGGCTAAAGCGTGAACGGCCTCGGCCCTCACCAAGTAAGGAGGAAAAGATGGGTGGCGTGTGGCCCACCTTTTACACTATCTATCTTTAGGCCTACCCAGTGCCAAGCAGTGGCAAACAGCATCTAGAACCGCTCTCCTTATTGCGGCCAAGCTGCCTCTATTCACCGAGCTGCCGAGAGGGCTAGTCTTCTTCTCGGAAACCTGCTGAGCCCGAGAGCAAAAAGCCGAACTCCTACTCATACTGCTCACGAGTGACTATTTCACTAAGGTGCTGTTTTGCATCTTCACGCACAGGTTTTCCGTGGCTGAAGACTACAACGGAGAACTCCTCTCTCAGCAGCTTCTCGGCTGAGCGCTGGGCTTCTGCAGGGTCTGTGCAGAAGAATTTGCGTACGCCAACCCGGACTTTGAACGGCAGGCTGCCGAAAGCATCACCCGTAAACAGTAGCCCATGCTGGTCGTTTATTAACGAGGTGTGCCCGTGCGTATGTCCCGGAGTGGCTATTACGCGAAAGCCGGCGAGGTTATCACCCTCATGCACAACACGGTCGACCGCTACTGTAGGCAACTGTCCTTGCTGAGCAAAAAAGCGGAAGAGCGCATTCGAGGGCGGGTCAAGGGTACGCTCGCCCGAGATAATTTGCGCTTCGTGCTCTGAGGCCACGACTTCTGCCTCTGTTGCCCACCATTGTACGGCTAGCAGCCCGCCTATGTGGTCCCCGTGGTGGTGGGTCAGGTAGATGTACCTCAAATCCTGCGGCCCTGCTCCCAGTGTGCTAAGTGCCTCTTGAATACGTAGTGCACCGCTGCGCACACCAGTATCTATCAGCATCCAACCGTCGCTATCGGCCACCAGCAGGACCGAGATAGCGTTAGGAATCGCTATCGTATCGATACGATACACTCCGGGCGCGATCTCCTCTGGTACCCTAGCCATATGCCCCTCCTCTTCATTCTTCTCAGCTGAACGGCACTTTAGGCCTTCATAATATGATACTTAGCGAAAGCGGATACCTTATTGGAAGAGCTTGCACCTAGAGAGCGTTAGGGGCTGCCGTTGCCTCTATTCACCGAGCTGCCGAGAAGGGTTGTTCTCGGAAACTGGGCTTCCGGTGTACGGAGTTCTCGGAAACCGAGCTTCCGGTATCCTTCATTCTCAGAAACTAAGGGGACACAAGGTAGGGCCGGTTTGCGTGTAGCGAACGCTGCTAGCGGGTAAGAGACCCTCACCTTTTTAGGCGGGGCCGGGAATTTGTCGATCTCTTGTCGATGACATCATCGTAGGCTTGCTGAAACCACAAGCTCCTTCTCCCGGCCCCTTCTATGACCAGCCCATTCCCACGCCCGCATCACCTATAGCCGTTGTGGGGAGTAGGTGTGCGGGTTTCCTACACTAGTTGTTCTCGGCAGTTCGTGAATACGGTTCGGTTGCGACTACCACCCTTCGGGTGTTGAGGGGAGACCTTTGTCTGAAACCACCAAGTAAAAACTGACCCCCTCTTCGTGCCCGAAGAAGAAGGCAGAATTAAATTCCCCCGGCGAGCGAGCAACGCTCACACGTCCTTGCGCTAGTATCGTTTTTTGGCTCTCGGTCATTTGCTGATGGTGTGCAACGACCCAAACCGTCTCTCCATTTCGCAGACTAAGGTACCCAACTGATTGGAAAAAACTGCTGATGCGACCGATGTCAGTAGTGATGCGACCGATATCGGCATGAGGGGCGATGAAGAATAACGTGAGGCACGTAGCCCGTCCGGTGGGTGCGGGAGGAACCCAAACAGTGTCAGGCTTAGATGCGAATGTGACTTTAGGCGACGTAAGTTCCGAAGTAGGAACCATTATGAAGAATGCCCTGGTAATGCCTGGGGCGACTTCGGGAGGGCGCCACCACTTGGCCGTCGCCCGATCTTCTCCAGGCTTGACGTAAGGATTAGGACCGCCGGCATACTTCTCGGTGAAAGCCTTCCGCCATCTACCTGACTCGTGGAAGGTAACTTTGGCTTGGTCAGCTATGGTCCTCGCAGCAAGAAAAACATCACTAGTGTTCCTACTGGCCCACAGCCGCCATACTGGGGAGTGGGGACCGTCAGGATCTCCAACGGCAAAGCGCACGACATACTGGTTCCTAGACACAGAGAATAACCTCCGGGATCCTCGGCTACTCGATCCGTGGGCCTTGTTGTACAAACTTTGCAATTTTTGTACAACGCCTACAACGCCCCGCTGGGTTTGTGACCACGATTTCCTGTTGGCGCGAGGTTTAGCGCTCTGTGATACTGAGCACAACGCGTGCTTTTGTGGAAGCAGGGGAAGGAGAACAACAAGAATTAAGAAGACGGGGAAAGATGAGACGTACCCTACGCTCCCAGCAAGGGAGCATGTTCAAGATGAGGAGGAGATATGCCTGAACCCGTTTTCAAGGTGGAACTGGGCAAGTCGATGGCGGACCAAGAGGTACCCGGACACAACCGCTGGCATCCGGACATACCAGCGGTGGCCTCGACCGATCCCGGCACGGACGTCCGTATAGAGTGCCTAGACTGGACAAACGGGCAGGTCGGGAACAATGACTCGGCGAACGACATCCGCGATATGGACCTCTCGCAGAACCACGTTCTGAGCGGTCCGATCCAGATAAACGGCGCTGAGCCGGGCGACGTGCTGGTCGTGGACATCTTGAACATGGGGCCATTCCCCAATCCGGAGACGGAGTGGGGCTACACAGGAATCTTCTCCAGGCAGAATGGCGGTGGTTTCCTTACCGACCACTATCCCGACGCCCACAAGGCGATCTGGGACCTGCGAGGCGTTCATGCGACCTCTCGCCACATACCGGACGTCAGGTTCGTGGGGCTACAGCACCCTGGCCTCATCGGCTGCGCCCCCTCTGCCGAGCTCTTGGCCGAATGGAACCGTCGTGAGCAAGCTCTCATAGACACGAACCCAGACCGGGTGCCACCCCTGGCGTTGCCGCCGCTCGCCGACAACGCGATCCTGGGTACCTTGAACGGCTCCGACTACGACCGCGTGGCCGGGGAGGGAGCCAGGACGGTCCCCCCGCGCGAGCACGGTGGCAACGTGGATATAAAAAACCTCACCATTGGGTCCCGCGTCTACTTCCCGGTATATGTCGAGGGGGCAAAACTAAGTCTGGGAGACCTGCACTTCTCGCAGGGGGATGGTGAGATCTCCTTCTGCGGCGCCATCGAGATGGCTGGCTATATAGACCTCGGGGTGGACCTCGTGAAGGGTGGCATGGAGAAGTACGGTATGACCCGTCCCCAACACATGCCAATGTTCCAGCTGAGCCACATCGAGCCCCGCTACTCGAACTACTTAGTCTTCGAGGGCATTTCGGTGGAGGAGGACGGTGAGCAGCACTACATGAACGCGCATGTCGCGTTCAAGCAAGCCTGCTTGAACGCCATCACCTACCTCACGGGATGCGGCTACACCGACCAGCAAGCGTATATCCTCCTCAGTGCAGCCCCGATAGAGGGTAGGATCAGCGGCATCGTCGACATCCCGAACGTCTGCTGCTCCCTCTACATCCCGACTGAGATCTTCGAGCGACCCGTCTTCCCGCAAGACGTACCCGTTCGGACGCCTCGGGAGGGGAGCCTGGCGGTCGAGAGCGAGCGCTGACGCGAGCCTCCGAGCTTCTCAGAAGACGCTCCGAACGAGCAGTGCACGATGACTGGGATAGTAAAACAACACATTGTGCGCCTGCTGGCGATTGAGGTTTCGGCGGGGCGCGGGCTGAAGAAAACCCACCCCGCCGGGTGTGATCTATAAGCTCGTAAGGAGGTGGCTGACATGGCTGCCGCGGGCTTGCTCTACATCGGGGGTGCTGTTCGTAACGCTGTGATGCTGTTTGGCAAAGCCGGGCCGCGCAGCGTGGGTATCAAAACACAAGGATCGACGTTTAAAAGGGATTTAGGCGTTCTCTTCTTCGCTCAAATGCCGGTCTCCGAACTCAGTATGAATATTTGTGTCGCGGGCTCCAAGACTCTTCTCGAAGTGGCCCGCGCCGCGGCTCCTTTCTTAAGCTCTGACCAATTCTAGCTCAGAACCATCCGCGTTTAACAAAGCGCGAAAGCGCGACTGTCTCAGTTCCCGCGTTCGCGTTTTGTAGTTTTGAACCGACATGCAGTGGGGCTATACTGGCATCTTCCCCAGGCAGAACGGTGGCGGCTTCTTGACCGACTACTACCCCGAGGCGCACAAGGCGATCTGGAACCTCAGGGGCTTACACGCGACCAGCAGGCACATCCCGGACGTCAGGTTCGTCGGCATACAGCACCCGGGGCTTATCGGCTGCGCCCCCTCCGCCGAGCTTCTGGCCGAGTGGAACCGTCGCGAGCAGGCTCTCATAGACATGGACCCCGACCGGGTGCCGCCGCTTGCGCTGCCACCACTCGCCGACAAAGCCATCCTAGGCACTCTGGAGGCAGGCTCGGAGGAGTTCGACCGGATCGCGAATGAGTCGGCCCCGGACGGTCCCGCCGCGCGAGCATGGCGGCAACGTGGATATAAAGAACCTCACCATTGGGACCCGCGTCTACTTCCCGGTATACGTCGAGGGGGCGAAGCTCTCGATAGGCGACCTGCACTTCTCGCAGGGGGATGGCGAGATCTCCTTCTGCGACGCCATCGAGATGGCGGGCTTCATCGACCTCGGGGTGGAGCTCGTAAAGGGCGGCACGGAGAGGTACGCTATGACCCGCGACCAGCACATGCCGATCTTCGAGTTGAGCCACCTCGAGCCCCGGTACTCGGACTTCCTGGTCTTCGAGGGCATCTCGGTCCACGAGAACGGCGACCAGTTCTACCTGGACGCCCACATCGCCTTCAGGCAGGCTTGCCTGAACGCCATCGAGTATCTCAAGAACGGCGGCTACACCGACCAGCAGGCGTACATCCTGCTCGGGGCGGCTCCGATAGAGGGCAGGATTAGCGGCATCGTTGACATCCCGAACGTGTGCTGTTCACTGTACCTCCCCACCGAGATCTTACGCGACATCCGTCCGACGGACATACCCACCCGGACGGTGCGGGAAGGGAACCTCGCGATGGAGAGCTGATCGGCCCATCACGCCACCCCCGTCGTGGCAAGGTCCGGCGGGGGTAGCCCTCCCGTTCGGATGGACGCGGAGCCCCGAGCTCGACAATGATGTGTCCTGAGAACAAGAGGAGCGCCGCGGTGATCCCCAAGCTCGACGAGATGATCGGAGAGGGCCTCGTAACGACGGAAGAGGTGCGTATCGTCATCTCTCGCCCCTAGCCCCGGCCATGGGCGCGCTGTAGCCGAGAGGGTTTGCCTGCCTTCGCGCGGGGTACAAGAATGCCGAACATCTAGTATATTGCCAGAGGAGGAGAGATGCCGCAGCGGGTCGAATCTAGTGTGATAGTAGAGGCTCCGGTCTCCAGGGTCTACGAGTACTGGCGGGATCTGGAGAACCTGTCCAACTTCATGTCCAATATCGAGGATGTGCGGTCTACAGGGCCCGGTATTACGCACTGGGTGGTGAAGGGACCTTTGGGCACGAAGGTGGAGTTCGACGCCCAGACCACCCAGGACGAGGAGAATCGGGCGATCGGCTGGAACAGCGTCAACGGCAACGTCCAGAACTCGGGCCAGGTGCGCTTCCAGGAGCTCGGACCGGAGAGGACTCGCGTCGAGGTGACGATGAACTACGCGGACCCGCCTGGCGGCAAGATCGGAGAGGTAGGCTCCAGGATCGTCTCCAACCCGCAGGTCATGGTGGATCAGGACCTCTACAACTTCAAGGAGATCATCGAAGGCCGGGCCACGCCCGAGGAGATCCAACAACGCCCCGCCGCCGCAAGCGCCCAGAGCGGCCTCGCTGCCTTTCTGAGCTCCGGCGTGGGCCTCGCCCTCGTGGGCGGCCTCGTCCTGCTCCTGCTGCTCCGGCGGCGCGGTCGCCGCTCCTCGAAGAGGGCCCGCATCATCTTCGAGTTCTAGCCCAGGGGATCGGGCAACACCCGCAAACAACGCGGGCACGAAAAGCGGGATCCCCTCTGAGGGGACCCCGCTGCTATTTCTCGCGCGGGTTGTTCTAGGCCCCGAGCGAGATGTTATTGAAGATGAGTACCTGCCGTTCGAGGTCGAAGTACATAGTCTCGGACATCGAGAAGAGATCCATCAAAGCATCAGCGTCCTCTGCCGGGGGCCGGATGGCATACTCTTCGGCGCCGTTGTCCAGTATAAGCTGGAACGAGAACTTGCCGGGCGCCCCACGCTCCTCCTCGTTCCAATTCGCATGAACGTCGGTGACCTGGCGTACCTTTATCTGCTGTTCGGTCTGTTGTTCCGCCGCTGACCTCTCTGACATTGAGGTGCTCCTCCTTTATCTCGCTCGGACGTCGAAGGCTTAGGCTCTGTCCTCCGCAAGCTACCCTTTTACACGATGTCGCTGGGTATGAGGGTCTTGTTGCCTAGATCGAAGTACACGGTGCCGGTGCTCTCGAAGAGCTTCAACATGACCTTGGTGTCCTCGGCCGTAGGTAGGAGGACGTACTCCTCGGCGCCGTCGTCCAGGATCAACTGTATAGTGAAAGAACCCGGCTCGCCGCGTTCGTGCTCTGTCCACGAAGCCTGTACGTCGGTCACCCGTCGGACCTGGATCTGCTGCTCGATGTTTTGTTCCGCCACCGAACCGTCCTTTCTTCTCGCCCTTCGTGTCGTACCGTGCTTTGTGCCCGTTCGTTCGCGTTCGAAACCACGGGCGTACTACCTTCGATGTCGGCAGTCAGAGCTCGTTTATCTTAGCGGCGAGGATGAAGTCGCTCTCGGTGAGACCGTCTATTTTGTGCGTGAAGATCGTAACTTCGGCGTACCCCCAGCCGAAGGTCACGTTGGGGTGATGCCCCTCCTCCTCGGCGAGCTCGCCCACTCGGTTGACGAAGCCTAAAGCCTCCCGAAAGTTCTTGAACCGGAAGCGGCGGTGCAGGTGATGCTCCTCGACGACCTCCCACTCGGGAACCTGCCGCCGGAGATCGTCGAGTTCCTCTCCCTTTAGCGGCGGCGTCCCACCCCTGCACGGCACGCACGTCTTGCTTGCAAGGTCGGACATCTCTCGCCTCTCTCTAAGAGTACTGCGTTTTGTACTGCTCTATAGAGTGCTGGACGTACTTTTTAGCCTCGTCGGGGCCTTTGATGTCTCCCACCTCCACCTCTTTGTTCTCCAGGTTCTTGTACTCCATGAAGAACTGTTGGATCTCCCTCAGACGGTGTTCGGGGAACTGGCCGACGTCGGTGAACTCCTCGTATTGCGGGTCTTCGACGTGCACGCAGATGATGTTCTCGTCGTTCTCGCCCTCGTCCACCATCGGCATGATGCCGATCGGACGCACCTCCAGGAGGCTCATCGGCTGGACGGGCTCCTGCATAAGGACTATCACGTCCAGCGGATCGTCGTCGTCGGCCAGAGTCTGGGGGATGAAGCCATAGTTTTCCGGATAAACGACGGAGGAGTACAGGATACGGTCCACCTCCAGTAGCCCGGTGTCCTTGTCCAACTCGTACTTGACCTTCGAACCCTTGGAGACTTCGATCACGACATTGAACTCGTCGGGTACGTCGTCGCCGATGGGTACGTCGTGCCAGGGATGAGTCATGGAGATCCTTTCCAAACGGTTCATCTACGAAGTAGGATTCTACGGACTCCTCAGTACACCGGCAACCGGCCCAACCGGAGAGGCGAGCGGTCTACAACCGGGAACCTCGGCTCCACAGTACCGGTACCGCTCCGTGCCTCCTCACTTCCCAGGTTTCGTGCCTCGAAAAGACCTCCGCGCATCACCGAATTTCCCCAATATGAGCCTCGTGTTAAACCCGCCTGAAAGCTGTTTTAAATCTCTTAGGAAAGCGTTTAGGTATACCACCTTTGCGAGTATCGTCGTGCAGGTACAGGCGATTCGCGGGCAATCGCGACAGAAAGGAGGTTGTGCGTATGAAGCGCATACTCCACGCGCAGTCATGGTAGCGGATCGACCGGCGGCTCGGGTTAAAGGGGGGCAAACTGCACATTAAAGGTGCTCTAAACAACCCTCGCGGCCAGCAAAGCTCTGGCTCACCTATCCGTACCCTCGCGTAACCGCGGGGCGACTTCATAGCCGCCTCTCTCCAGAGCCGTTCCGGCGCAACGGGTTTGCCGGGATGGCTGAGGCGGGAACACTGCTGCCAACCGGATTACCGGGGAGTGGCAGTCGAAGAAAGGGAGGCGGCAAGTGGTATGACCGAAGGCAGAAGCGAGAGGGCTACGGGGACGCCAGATACCATCTACGATCTCTCGAGCGTGCTCTTCCACGCTCTGGAGGGTGGTGCTTCGTACGAGGCGTACATCGAGGACGCCGAGCGAGAGGGTGATGAGGAGCTTACGGAGTTTTTCCGGCAGGTGCAGGAGGAAGACAGGGATCGCGCCAGCGAGGCACGGATGCTCATCACCGCGCGAACGGAAGGAGCAACGGCCGGTGCCTCTCCGGGGCTAGGGCCGCCGACCGGCCTACCGGGCGCAGAGTCGGTAAGGAAAGAGACCCCGCCAGGGAATGCGCAGAGGGGAACCTCACCCGAGACCCTGCCGAGGACGGAAGAATCGCCCGGGGAGCAAGAGAGGCGGATCGAACAGGAGCGGGAAGACGAGGGCCTCATAGATAGGGCCAGAGGCTACCTGCTCGGCGAGGACAGGGAGAGGGATTACCTGGGTGGAGAGGACCGGGAGAGAGGAAAGGATCGCTCGCGTGGGGAGTAGGTAATGCCCCCAAATCGTGCGGTCCGGCGTGCGGAGGGAACCTGGTATTAGAGATAACGTCGAGGACGGATGGGCTAAGGTGGGGGGTCTTCGTATCCACTATCTCGCATCCGGGGAGGGGAATGACGCTCCCGTCCTTCTGCTTCACGGTGGAGGCTACGATTCGGCCTTCCTCTCGTACGGGTCTAGCATCGGCCCCATTTCCCAGTATCACAGAACGTTCGCCCCTGATTGGCCGGGGTACGGAAAGAGCGACAAGCCGAAAACGGAGTACAGCACCGAATACTATGTAGGTTTCCTCGGCCGCTTCATGGATGCTCTGGGCTTAGAGAGAGCTAGTCTCGTCGGCATCTCTTTGGGCGGTGCGATCTCGCTAGGGTTCGCTCTGCAGTCGCCCGGAAGGGTGTACAGGCTCATCCTGGTGGACAGTCACGGTTTGGGAGGGGAAGTGCCTTGGTGGACGGTCTCGTGGGCGTTGGTACGGCTACCCCTCCTCAACAAGACGTTGTGGACGATACTGGGTCGTAGTAGGAGGATGGTAGGTTGGAGCCTGAGGGCCGTTTTCTACGACCCCGGTATCGTCACCGTAGGTTTGGTAGATGAGGTACTCCGGATGCTGAAGGAGTCGAGGGCATCGAGGGCCTGGAGATCCTGGCAACGAAACGAGATCCGCTGGGATGGCCTTCGCACCAACTTCGTCGGTAGGCTACACGAAGTGGCGGTGCCCACGCTCATCCTGCACGGAGCTGAGGACAGATTCGTTCCCGTAACCTGGGCGCGCAGGGCGCACCGGCTTATTAAAGGCTCCGAGCTGCAAGTTCTCCCGCGGTGCGGCCACTGGCTCCCCCGAGAGAAACCCTACAAGTTCGAGCGTGTGGTCTCTTCGTTTCTAACGAAGAGGTGAGAACCTTCCTCAAGGACGGAACTATAGCCCTTCGGACTCCCGTCTAATCTGCTCGCTCTCTCTAACCCTATCCTCAATCATGTCCGCGTACTTGCCCACGGCGGGGTCTCTCACCGGTCTATTGGCCCTTCTCATCTCCCGCTCGACCTGGGCCCGTTCCTCTTGCTCCTCCGCCGCTCTTCTTTGGGCCTCTTCCTGGGCCAATCTCTCCTCTATCCCCTCCAATGTCTTCTCGAGGTCGGACCGCATCTTCGCTAACAACTCCTGGTTTCCCGAGTCCTTATACCGGAACCTGTAGAACAAAAACCAGAGAACAAGGACTAAGAAGAGCACCCCGAGGGGCGCTGCTACCCCTCCCGTCGAGAGGGTTCCTACGAGAAAATAGGTCGCTAGAACCGAGACGACTAGAGCCTGCGCGGCAGGAAACCGCTTATCCATCTAACTGTCCCCCTCTTTTGCTGTGGTGCTTCTTACCTCATAATAGTCTACCGCAGGAGGACCGAGCCTTCCGAGGGTCGCAGGCAAGCGAGTTTCGGAGTGTTGTCTTTTGCCAGGACTACTGTACTGAGCCGAGGTGCTTCTTTATTCTGGAGAGCCCAACTTGCTACCCGACAGCGACGGACTCACGGAAGCTCCTCGCTAGAGTTACTCGCGGCTGCGCATGCGGGTTGGTGAGCACGAGCGGACAGGGTGTGGAGGGGAAGAGAAGGAGAAGAAGTGACCGAGTCGGCTAAGGAACGCCCCCTAAAGGATCTGAGCCTTGAAGAGCCAGACGCATACATAGACGAGATAGATGCCATGAGCCTCGAAGAGCTTGAGGATCGGCTCCCCGAGGCCCAAGAGGCTCTAGAGGTTATCGAGACGAAGCTAGAAGAGCTTATGGGGTTGAGGGATGCCGCCCTCGTGTGTGCGGCTGCCATGGCAGCACGACTCGCCGCCCTAAAGCAGACCGGTGATCGACCGAGATAGGAGAGATAGCGCAATTTCTGCAGAGAGGGTAGAGATAACCCACTCCCTAGCTCTCTAGACGCAAGCGCTTGGAGCGAGATAGCAAGCAGTTGCTTGGGCGGGACAAAGTAGGACAAATGCCCATGCCCACTTAGGAGGATCTTCCCATACCCAACACGCCTCGCAGGGAGTAGTCTCTCCCTAGTAGCGACCCACCGGGGGTTGCGGTAACACAAAGAGGAGGTTGCGTGATGAAGCGCATCAAGTTGGTATTGACGATTGGGGTGGTGATGGCAGCACTGCTCGCCTTGAACGTAGGGTCCGCCATGGCGGACGAGATCGAAGAATTCGAGATCGACGGGAACGAGGTTGAGATCGAACTCGTCGGCGGCGGTGACCTGGAATTCGACGCTGATGATGTCGACGTCGAAGACGTCTTCGGCTTTGATGTCCTGGACATCGACGATGATGACGACATCTTCGACGATGATGACGACGACGATGATGACGAGCAGGAAGTCATAAGGGTCTTGGACATCGGCTAAGGCGACGCACGACCAGACGACGACACAGGGCCGGGTGAGGGCCGGGGATCTTCCCCCGGCCCTCTTTTTATCCCCTTTCGACTACAAGTCAACGCCCGTCTACCCTTCGAGGGCGGCACAAACCTACTCGGGGCTCGTTCTGAGCAGAACAGGGACATGTAGGGCGCGGTTTTTCTCTAGAGAATCTAGAGAAGACCATAACGGTAATGGGTTACCATAAGGGTGCCAATCGGCTCATAGGACGGTGGCTTGCCAGTACGTAGGAAAGTGGGGAGGAGGAGAAGGTCGGTAGTGATGAGCTTACCGGGTTGGACCCTTCCCGTAGCTACAGCCGTAATTTTCGGTCTTACATTCTTGGGTGTTTTCACGAGTATTCATCCGATTGCGGGCTTTGACACCAAAGGCACAGCCGAACGGCTCATCCCGATCTTGGAACCAGGCGACGAAGAGCCGACGGCGAACCGGGCGGAGGACGATACTCCTACACCGGTGCTGTTACCTGCATCGACCGAAACTCCGCCTTGGGAATCGATAGATATGGCCACTGATCCGCAGGCGAGCGAAGCCGTAGAGTTTGTTTTGCAAAAGCCCTTTGCCGAAGCTGCCAGTCTCCCTGCGGACCCCGTTCTGCCCGCAGACGACCCTCCGTCGTTGGAATCTCCATCATCGGAAAACACGCCCGCTCTCTCCCAAGAGCCTGCCCAACTATCAGCGGACCCGTATGCCGACGACATGCCGCTCCCCGTGCCCTCACAAACCGCACCGTCCGATATGCTAATGGGTACGGAGGAAACGCCTCCGCAGTATCCGCAACCGTCCCCCGAGCCAATGACGGACACGGGGACGTCCCTTCAACCACCCCCGTCAGATCTACCGGCGGACCTAGAAACGGCTCCCCAACCACTGATACCTCCGGACGAGACCACATCGTCCTCCGACCTACCGGCGGATTCGTCACCGTTCACGGAGGATACGGCGTACCTTCAATAGCCTTATGTCCGATCAATATTCTTGCTTTACCCTTCAGTATCCGTCTGCCCTTCGAGGGCAGCACTCGACATACTCGGCGGAGATGATCTCGTCCACTACGTCCATCTTGCCCCCGTTCAAGACGTCTTCGAAGAGATGGCGGATCAGGGCCCTGTTCTTTTCTGTGGTCATGCGTATCCTCCTCGAAGGCGGGGTCATGGTTTGCTCACACGTTGACATCTCCACGGTATCAGTGCATCCTCCAGAGGTACTCCAGTAGCAACCTTTCGAGAACACTCGGCTCTCGGCAGTGCCTGAGAGAACACTATACTAGAAGCTAAATTTCGGGATTGTCGTATGCCGGAGGTCCGGTTTCCGAGAAACCTATGCAACTGCAGCCTCTATAGGCGCAAGCTCTTTGTGATTGCTGTGCCTTCAAATTAGGGTGCAGTCTCGCACGGTTGCGAAGGGGGACTAGCGGTGGAAACTCTTGTCTTCTTCTTTGTGGCCGCCATGGTAGCGGGAGCGATCAACTCGCTGGCCGGTGGCGGTGGCCTTATAACGTTCCCCTTGCTGGCGTTGGTCTTGCCGCTGGTGATCGCTGACGCCACCAGCGCGTTCGCCTTGCTTACTGCCTACCCGGCCGCCGTGTGGCGTACTCGCGGCGAATTGACTAATGTACCTCGTCGGTGGATATGGCTGCTTCTCATCCCCAGCGTACTCGGCGGTCTGCTCGGGGCTCTGCTGCTGAGTTGGTCCGGAGACCGGAACTTCGTCGTCCTAGTACCGTGGCTGATACTGGCTGCCACCCTGCTGCTCCTACTGCGGCCGATCCTGGTTTCTCAGGGCAGCAGCGGAGACCACCGCCAGCCTCACTTGTCACCGGTGCTGTGGACTGTTGCAGTGATATCGGTGTTTCTGGTGGCGCTCTACGGCGGCTACTTCGGAGCCGGCATCGGTATCTTGATGATCAGTGCCTTAAGCCTCATGGGGTTGGGCGATATCCGTAGTGTGGTTGCCCTGAAGAACCTCTTGACGGGTTGTTTACGGGGCGTGGCGGTGCTGGTACTCATCGTCGAGGGCCTGGTGGACTGGCGATACGGTCTGCCGATGGCGGTCGGTGGTCTCGTAGGCGGCTACCTTGGGGGCATGGCGTCGCATCGAGCGAACCGCACCGTTGTACGCGGGATCGTCATCGGGGTCGGTTTCGGTGTAGCGGCTTACTACCTCTGGAGGTTGTACGGACTGCCCGATCTCCATTT
>DATDKT010000071.1:0-3989 GCA_036519775.1 Rubrobacteraceae bacterium | reverse complement strand
CCTCCTTCGAGTCTGCGGCAGCGAACGCCTGGGGGATTCCGCTGCGACCGAGTAGGTCACGCAGCTCGTGAGATCGCGCAGCCCACGGGTCGCCGACTATCTGTACCGCCACGGACGCCGGGCGATGCTCCCTCGCCCACTCGTCCAGGAACTGCGTGAGGCACCTGTGAAACTCCTCGTCCGGAGCCCGTTCTGGCTTGGGCACATAGTAGTCGATCTGCCCGAGAGCCATGCCTTGTAGGATGGGTTCTCTGGTAGTCCTGTTGCCCCGCTCGAACAGGAGCGCCCGCTTCGCGCCGGGATAGAGCTGTCGAGTGTGGGTTAGGAACTCTACGCCCGTCATGCCTGGCATCCACTGGTCGGCCAGCACAACGGCGACATCCTCGCCAGCCTCCCTGAGCTCCCGCAGCGTCCGCATACCCGCCTCTGGTGAGTCCTCACAGGCGATACGGTAATAGCTGCCGTAGCGCTGACGAAGCTCGTGCTCAATCCGGCCGAGGGCATTAGGGTCGTCGTCTACAGCGAGCAGCACCAGCTCAGGAGTAGAGGATTCTTCCATACTCGTGAAGTTCTTACCTTCGTCCATTTGGACGTTTTCCTAGCATCTCACACCCCGTTGAAATAGCACGAGTTAACGACCCTCCCCTTTGATCGTCGCCACGGCAACTTGCCATCTTCGTGAAAACTGAAGAAACAAACGATCGGCGAGCGACCCTGAGAGAGACGGCAATTGTGAGGAGCATCGGCGCTACCGCGAAACGGTCGAAGGAACTGAAGAATGCCTCGAGTTGCAGTAGACGCAACCCGCCACGAGAGTGCCCCTTAGTAGCCTGCCCCAGCTTACCTCCACCTTCATCCACTCAACGGCTCCTCTGCACGAGTTTCGCTCGCCACTGCGTTCCTCCTCATCCCTGCCGGCACCATCTCCGTGCACTCGGTACTCTAGAGCTAGAGTGGCCATGTGCTACGCGCCCGCACCGGCCGCCCCTCGGCGAAGTGAACATGGAGTGTACCAACGGACAGCCGGCAGGGTACCGCAGGCATCGCGAACAGAGCAACCCGAATGCGGCGTCTAGAGATCAGAATGGTGCCAATAAGAATCCGATACATCGCAGGGGGTACTATAGGCCACCCGGTTTTCCTGCAAATCGCCTCACGACAGAGAGCCGACGAGCGGACTCGAACCGCTTTCCTGCTCATTACGAGTTTGCTTGCGTACATTCTAGCCCGTCCTGGTGCGTCCGGTTTTCCCGCCTATTTATGCGGTTTTCGGTGATCTGGGGGCATCACTTTGTCCATTGTGTACCAGTGCGTACCAGCCCGGTTGCAGTAAGTTCTCGCGGATGTTGAGCTGCGATGCGAATGTTTCAAAAAGGGCCTAACCCTCGGTCCGCTTCTCAATCAAGACTTTTTCTGCGGCTTTCGGGTGGTAGCAGTAATGCTTCGTCCTTATCCAGCTTGGTAGGCACTTCAGGTGTGCCACACCTTGCATGATGGTCCGCACTAAGTCGGACGCCATCCAGAACACCTGAGAGGGTTACTCGCGAAATGTCCGGGGAGCGAAGTTCTCCGACATTTCAGGTTCGGGTCGCAGAACACTGGAGAGTCAGAAGGGTTATGTCGTCCTCCTGTTCCCAGCCCTCCCCAACGAAGGAGTAAAGCTCATCTAAGAGCAAGTCCACCAGCGACCTTTCCTCACCGTGCTCGGCTACTAGCGCCCGCAGCTTAGGAAATCCGAACATCTTACCTTCTGGGTCGTGCGCTTCTACCAGTCCATCACTGTAGAAGATGGCTGCGTCGCCAGCCTCGAGCACGATCTCCTTCTCCTCGTAACTCATCCCAGGCATGAGCCCCAGTGGCATCCCCCTCGCCCTCAGCTCCTCGGTCTCGCCACCGAGGCGGTGTAGGTAGGGCAGGTCGTGGCCCGCGTTGGCGTATCTCAAGCGCCGGCTCTGTGGCTCGAGGATGCAATAGAAGCACGTGACGAACATGTTGGCTGGGACGCGAGCCAACAAAGTCTCGTTGACCTGCTCGAGTACGTCCCCAGGCGAAGAGGAGCCCAAGGCCCGCGAGACTGCCTGTAACATGCCGCAGGTTGTGGACATAACCAACGCGGCTGGCACACCCTTGCCAGTGGCGTCCCCCACTACCACTCCTAGGCGACCATCAGAGAGAGGGTGGAAGTCGTAGAAGTCCCCTCCTACCTCTCTGGCAGGCTGGTAGAAGGGAGTGATCTGCCATCCCTCTAGAGCGGGCACCTCCTTGGGGAGTGAGGCTTGCTGGATGCTTCGGGCCACCTGCAGTTCATGCTCGACGCGCTCACGTTCGGCCACTGTTTGCTTGAGCTGCTGCTGAAACAACTCGCCTAGATCCATGTGCGACCAGCTCTCTACGATCTTGCCGTCGACCACCCTATCGATGGAGAGAGCCTCAACGGTCACTCGCTTACCAGTTGGAGTGAGGCCTTGAAACTCGCCCCGGTGGGTACCGTGCAAAACGGTACGGTTGAGTACCAGGTCGCCTTCTGCTATCTGGATGACGTTCATCCCATAGAAGTCTGGGAAGGCTCGGCGTACCTCGATGAGCACTTCTTTGAGCTGCTGGGAATTATCGGGGGCGTAAATCTCATCTATGGCGTCGAAGTCACCTCTGATGATCGCTTCCGCTCCCCGGTTACAGAGGGCCTTGTTCTCTTCCAACGACATGCTTCTCCTCCCAGCATGTTCGCAACACCAAGCACTCTCATGGTGCCACCTCCCTAACCGCAGCGCACCCGTAGAAGGCTCTCCTTGCCGAAATCAGCCGACTATAGTGCTGAGTAGCTCCTCATAGTGGTTCATCATTAGGGATATATGGCCTTCGTTGGGATAGAACTTGGCACGGGCATTGGGTAGTGCATTCGCCATGATCTGAGCCTGACCTATAGGTAGTAACTCGTCCTGCTCGCCATGCCAGATATGGACTGGCATGCGAACCTCCTGCAATGAGAAACCCCATGGACACGCTTCGAGCTTCCAATCCAAGGCTACACCGCGCGTTCCTCGCTCGAATGCCCCAACTACCATTTCAGCAAACATTCGCTGGACATCGGGTTGGGAGAGGGCCACTTTATCCGGCTCGGACACGTCCGTAAACAGGGAGAGGACACTGGAGAAATTCTTGCGCGCGTCCCTCGCAACCTTCCACAGCATGAGCCGCAACAGCCACGGGGCTTTATCCGCCAGTCCATAGAGTTGGGCATCTCTCTTGCTCAGGGTCGCTTTAGCTCCTGGCAAGTCATAGGGACAGGTACCGCTGATGATGCCGGCGGCAGTTATTCGCTGTGGAATCTTCCATGCGCATGCCGCGACATATTTTCCACCAGAGGATACCCCCATCACGGCAAAGCGGTCGAGGCGCAAGGCATCGGCAAACTCGGCCACGATGTCGGGCCAACTGGCGATGGTGTAAGGCTTATAGTCCGAAAGGCCAATGCCAGGACGCTCAACTACAATCACGCGGGCATGGAGTCGAGTGGCAATTTCGTCCATTGCCGGACGATGCCCTTCAAAGCGTGAACTGGGAAAGCCGTGAAAGTACAATACTGGCTTGCCCATCGGGTCGCCGTATTCGGCATATCCTACGGAACGTCCATCACTCAGTTTGACCTGGTTGTCTGTCTTGACTGACATGGCAATCTTCTCCTCAAGGCGGTATGGGACGGATCTAGCGTGATTGCATCACAATCGCGATCCCAGAGGCACTGGCTCGGTATCAGTTGGCCGGATCCTCGGCCAACTGGTGCAGGAGGTGCCAGAAGAGCAACGCCGACACCCCCAGGACGACCACGATCTGTACGCGGCTCTCCGTCACTAGGTCCTTCATCGCCAACGCTCCGCGCCTGAAGACGACGCAAACCTCCGCGAGCGTGCAGAAGAGATCCAGAGCCCCGACCTCTTCTACTTCGCCGGCGTGCGGCCCCAAGAGGGGTATCCCCGAAGTACGCGTGA
>DATDKT010000070.1:0-6201 GCA_036519775.1 Rubrobacteraceae bacterium | reverse complement strand
CCGCTACCTGGTCGTGGACGGGGACTACATAACGGGCCAGACCCTCAACGTCAACGGCGGCATCTTTATGCAATAGATGCATAAACTGGCTCTCCGGGCAACGAACTCTCAGCTCACAGGCGCTGCACGGGCGACGGCTCTCCGCGGCTCGCGCTGTCCGGCCGAAACCTCCGTGCGGGGTTCTCCGTCGGGACCCTGGATCTGGCGTTGTCCCTCCTAGCCGTCGTCCTCGCCGACACGCACATACCCCGGCGCGCGAAGGGTCTGCCGGAAAGACTACTCGCGCACCTCGCAGCGGCCAATTTGATCTTGCACGCAGGCGATTTGCTGGATCCGGCGCTCCTCGACGAGCTGGCGCTCTACGCCCCCGTCCGCGCCGTCAGAGGCAACATAGACCCGCCGGAGGTGGACCTCCCCGAGACGCTGGAGTTCCGCTTCGGCGGCGCTAAAGTAGCCATGATCCACGACTCGGGGCGCAGAGAGGGCCGTCGCAGGCGTCTGGCACGTCGCTTTCCCGAAGCGCGTGTAATCATCTTCGGACACTCGCACGTCCCCTGCCTGGAGGACGAAGATGGCTTCTTGCTCCTCAACCCCGGCAGCCCGACCGACAAACGCCGGCAGCCGGAGTACACCTTCGCTCTGCTGCGTGTAGAGGAAGGCGAGGTACGAGCCGAGATCCTGGTGCTCTAAGGAGACGCTCTACTTCGTGCCGTTCCGGGTCATCGCCGGAGTTATGGTGTAGAAAAGCGGTGTGGGAATCGCCGGCGACATCGCGCTTATTCTGGTGGCCGCTTTGCTGGGCGGGATCGTCGCCCGACGGCTCGGGCTGCCCCTGATCCTCGGTTACATACTCGCAGGCGTCCTCGTCGGCCCGAATACCGGGGGACCCACCGTCGGGGACGTGCACGAGATAGAGTTGCTTGCAGAGATCGGGGTCGCGCTCCTGCTCTTCGCAATAGGTCTGCACTTCTCCCTTAGCGAGCTGAGGCCGGTCCGGCGTGTCGCCCTCGCCGGGACGGCGATCCAGATGCTGTTGACCATCGTCTTTGGCTGCGGTCTCGGCTTGTTCTTGGGTCTCGGCTCTTCGGAGGCGGTCTGGTTCGGGGCGCTCATCTCCCTCTCCAGCACGGCGGTCGTGCTGAAGACCCTTGCGGAGGGAGGGGTGCTGAACACGCTCTCGGGCAGGGTCATCATCGGAATGCTGATCGTACAGGACATCGCGGTGGTGCCCTTGCTGATCCTGTTGCCCGAGTTGGGAGACGTGGGGGAGGGCCTCCCGCGTCTGGGCGTCGCGGCCTTGCAGGCGGCACTTTTCGTCGCGGTAATGGCCCTTTTCGGGGTAAGGGTCTTCCCGTGGCTGATGGCGCGGGTGGCGAGCTGGAACTCGCGGGAGCTGTTCTTGATCTCGGTCGTCGCCACCGGACTCGGGGTCGGGTATGGGACCTATCTCTTCGGCCTCTCCTTCGCTTTCGGGGCATTCGTCGCCGGGATGATCTTGAGCCAGTCGGACTATAGTCACCAGGCCCTGGCGGACGTCGCTCCTCTGCGAGATGTCTTCGCGATGCTCTTCTTCGTTTCGGTCGGGATGCTGATAGACCCGGCTTTCTTACTGGACGAGGCGGCGACGATAACGACTGTCGTGCTCGCCGTGTTCCTGTTCAAGGGGCTTCTCTTTGCGGGGCTCACGCGAGCGTTCGGCTACGGGAATATTGTCCCGTTCGCGGTGGGCTTGGGGCTGTTCCAGGTAGGGGAGTTCTCGTTCGTGATCGCACGGGTCGGGATAGACGTGGGTGCGCTCTCTTCGAGGACGTACTCTATCGCCCTGACGACCGCGGTAGTCACCATGTCGCTTACTCCTTTCGCCGCCCGCGCCGTCCCGTTGCTCTACGATCGGTGGCGCAAGCGGTTCCCCGCGGAGCCTTTGAAGACGGTGGACTTACCGGAGACGGGGCTCAAGGATCACGTGGTTATCGTCGGGTATGGGAGGGTGGGAAGCTTCGTTGCGCGGATGCTCCGCTCTCTCGAACAGCCGTTCGTAGTCGTGGACCTGGACCCGGGACGCGCTGACGCGGCGCGGGAGTCGGAGCTTCCGGTCGTCTATGGTGACGCGGCCGCGGAACCCGTTCTGGAGGCGGCTGGGGTCGGGGAGGCGCGCCTGGTCCTCGTCACCGTACCCGACGCTATCGGCGCCCGGCTCGTGGTCGAGCGGGTACGCGCCCTAAAGCCCGGCGTACACATAGTCGTCCGCTCAACGAGCGTGGAACAGCTGGAGGACCTCTCGCGCCTCGGCGTTTACGAGGCGGTGCAGCCGGAGCTCGAGGCGGGGCTGGAGCTCGGCCGGCAGGCGCTCGTGCACCTCGGCATCGGGGCCGGGGAGATACAGCGCTTCTCCGACCAAGTGCGCCAGGAGCTGTACGCTCCGATCACCGACCGCTCCACTAGTGGAGAGCTACTCTCGCGCCTGCGCCGGGCCTCCGAAATGATCGAGACGGACTGGATCGAGCTGCCGGAGGACAGCCCACTGGCCGGGAAGAAGATCGGGGACATCGAGGTGCGGACCCGCACGGGGGCCTCGATCGTCGCCATCGTGCGCGAGGAGAGCGTAATCGCCAACCCTGGTCCGGAGGTCGCCATCGCCCCCGGCGACACCATAGGCGCGCTCGGTACCCCGGATCAGCGCGCGGCCCTCCGAGACTTGGCGCTCTGAGCTGCCGGTATAATCCGCTCTATGATCGAACCAGGATACCCGGCTCCTGGCAGGACCGCCGCGTCAGAGGGGGGCTACGGGCCGAGCGACGCCCTGCGGCAGATCCGGCTCGCCAGCCTGGCCCTCGTCGCCATCGCCTTGATCGGTACGGCGGGTTACATGCTCCTGTTGGGCTGGCCGTTTCTGGACGCCCTGTACATGACGGTCATCTCCATGACCACTGTTGGGTACAAGGAGGTACACGACCTCAGCAGCGACCCGGTTGGGCAGCTGTGGACCATGCTGATCCTGCTGACCGGCGTCGGCACCCTTTTCTACGCCGTCGTGTCTTTCGTCGAGCTGGTGGTCGAGGGTACAGTACGAGGGTACTTCGTAAGGAGGAGAGTGAAGGCCGAGATCGACAAACTGAACGACCACTACGTGCTGTGCGGCTACGGCCGCGTCGGTCACCAGGTAGCCCGCGAGTTCGCCGCCGACGGCACGAGGTTCGTGGTGGTGGACCAGCAGGAGGCCAGCGTGGAAGAGTGCCTGCAAAAAGGCTACCTGGCCTTGCTTGGCGACGCCTCGAACGACACCGTGCTCGAGGAGGCGGGCATTCGTCGAGCGAGGGGTCTCGTCGCCGCCGTAGATTCCGACGCTGACAACGTCTTTGTCGTGCTCTCTGCCCGCCAGCTCAACCCCAGCCTCCACATCGTCGCCCGCGCCTCCTCAGACGAGTCGGCCGCCAAGCTGGAGATAGCTGGCGCGGACCGTACTCTCTCACCCTACGCCGTCGGCGGACGCAGACTCGCTTCTCTGGCGACCCAGCCCCTCATAGTGGACTTCCTCGACATCGTCACCCGTGGCGAGAAGGGCCTTGAATTCAGAATAGAGGAGTTCAGCGTGCCCAAGGAGTCACCTCTGGCCAACCACACCATCGGCGAGCTTCAGATAGGCGAGAAAACCGGCGCGATGGTCCTCGCCATCCGCACCCCGGAGGGCAGGTTCGACACCACCCCCTCGGCCCAGGACGAGATCCACCCCGGTGATACCCTCATCGTCCTCGGCACCCGCGAACAGGTCGGCCGCCTCGAAGCCCTTATGCGCGACGAAGAGCTAACGGATGAAGACCCCCGGAACCCCATCTAAGTCTCGTTTATTATACACTGTGTAACTTCATAGAAACATTTTGATATTCCTTGACACTTTTTGATGTCGTGATATCCTCTGCGGCTTGTCGTGAAAACACGATCTGGAGGGGCGTATATGAAGCTCACGATGAAGGTTGCGCTTGCCGCCGGGGCGACACTTGCATCGATATTCTTATCTACCGGAAAGGCGGAGGCCGAGCCGGTGGTGAGCAGCTGGTATGGTCCCGGTCTCGAGGGGAACGCGACGGCGAGTGGGGAGGTTTTCAGGGCCGACGAGCACACGGCGGCCCACCCCAACCTGCCGTTCGGTACGGAGCTACTCGTCACTTACGGGGGGCGACAGGCGGTCGTGCGGGTCACCGACAGGGGCCCGTACGCTGACGGCAGGGGCCTGGATCTCTCCCAGGCGGCCGCTGAAAAGGTTGGGCTGACAGTCGCTGGCGCCGACACGGTAGACGCGCGGGTACTTGGTCCCACGGGCTATCCTACGGGCTACGAGACTGGTCCCGCAGGCTATCCTACGGGTTACGAGACACGCTTCTCCTCGAAAAGGAACCCGCACCCTTCGAGGAGTGCCCGCAACTGGGGAGTCGAATCCCTACGCGAGCGCCCTCACCTCAAAGTCTTGGGTGCGTCGTTCACGCCGTATTCGAGGCCGTCTTCGAGGACCTGCCAGGAGGCCTCGATGGTAACGCCGACGGCGGGGGCATCTTCGATGTCGAAGGAGTCTGCGAAGACGGAAGTTGTAGGGGCGGTCGCCCGGTGCTCGGCGAATAAAGCACGGCCTCTCGCCTAGAGCTCGGACTCCGTGGACCAGAGAAGGAGGGGTAGCGGCTCTGCTGCCTCTCCTTTAGTTAGTTTGCCTCGATTCCGGCCATCAAAAAGGCGTAGTGAGGCGACCAAAGCTCGCTTAGAATCGAGGGATGAAGGCCGGGGATGGACCCAGATCCAGCATCGTCGGGCGCGGGGCGGCAGACAATCCCAAAAACCGCTTCGAGAAGATCGAGGTCGAGCCGGAGCTTGGAGAGTTGGACGCTGAGGAGCCGGGACCGGAGATCATTTACCTAAGAGACGTGTCGCGTTCGATCATCGCCCGGAACGACAGCCCCGATATCGGCTTCGACGCCAGCATCAACCCCTACAGGGGATGCAGTCATGGATGCATTTATTGCTACGCTCGTCCGACGCACGAATACCTTGGCTTCTCCGCGGGCCTGGATTTTGAGAGCAAGGTCCTGGTAAAAGAAGACGCCCCAGAGCTACTACGCAAGCAGCTCTCATCCCCTCGGTGGAACCCCCAGGTGTTCTCCATAAGCGGCGTCACCGATTGTTACCAGCCCATCGAGAGGAAGCTCCGCATCACGCGCCGCTGCCTCAAAGTCCTCACGGAGTTTCGTAACCCCGTCGCCATAGTCACCAAGAACCACCTCGTCACCAGGGACATAGACCTCCTCTCCGAGCTCGCCCGGCACGACGCCGCCGTGGTCGCCGTCTCCCTGACCACTCTGGACGACGACCTGCGACGCGTCATGGAGCCGCGCACCTCCCGTCCCGTACGAAGATTGGCCGCCATCGAAGCGCTCGCTCGGGCCGGTGTTTCCGTCGGGGTGATGACCGCGCCCGTGATCCCCGGCCTCAACGACCACGAGCTACCGAGCCTGATCTCCGCCGCCGCCGAGGCCGGCGCAGGCTTCGCCGCCTACACCCCCGTGCGCCTTCCCCACGCCGTCCGGCCACTCTTCGATGATTGGCTCGCCCGCCACTTCCCCGAGCGCAAGGAGAAGATCCTGAACCGCATTCGTTCCGTGCGAGGCGGGAGGCTTAACGACTCACAGTTCGTTTCCCGCATGAGAGGCGAAGGCATCTTCGCGGATCAGATCTCCCAACTCTTCGATATAAGCTGTCGCAGAGCTGGGCTCGAACGAAAACGTTTCCCGCGTTTGTCAACCGCTGCGTTTCGCAGGCTCGGGGAGATACAGCCTGGCCTCTTCGACTGACTCAGGGTTCCCCCTACGTTTCTGATAACTCCAGGGAAGCTGTCCCATTTCAAAAGCAACGGAGAATAAACTTAGGAGCCTATCTTCTCGAAGGCAGACAAGCGTAACAGACGACTCGTCCGAGAAGGCGACTCGAGCCAAAGACCGAGAAGGGATTGGAGATCCTCGTACCAAAAGCCGACGAGTTCTTCGGGTTGCTCAAGAAGGCTGCCTGGAATGCGGGCTCCGGGGGATTAGCCTTCTCGATCCGTGTCGTCACGGGGGTAACTGCCTAAACTTATCCTTTCTCAGGCCCGTTCACACCGTACTCGAGGCCGTCAACGAGCGCCTGCCAGGAGGCTTCGATGATGTTCTCCCCGACGCCGAC
>DATDKT010000069.1:0-5900 GCA_036519775.1 Rubrobacteraceae bacterium | reverse complement strand
AATGAAGAGTTTTGCTAAGCCCTTACTCAAGAGAGGTTGCCACCGAGGGTAATCAATATGACGCTGCATCCCGGCCAGGGATTACGCTATCGTTCGTTTGTCCTGAGGGCACGAGAAGGGGCCGGAGACATTAGGAGGGGGTAACTCCGGCCCCAATAATAGAAACATTGTTACAAGTTAAGGTTGCAAATTTTGATGAACGTAATCCGGTAGCAAAAGAGGTCAGCTTACGCTCTGCGATCTTCGCGTTCACCTTCCCCAGAGGCAAGTTCTCCTGGGCTGAGGCGGGCGATCTTCGGGGCGTAGTCCTTTTTGTAGACCATGATCGTGCGCTCGAAAGAGATCACGACCGTGCCGTCTTGGTTGAAGCCGGTGGTCTTGACCTTGATGATGCCGACGTCGGGGCGCGACCTCGACTCTCGTCTCTCCAACACCTCGGAGCGGGAGTAGATGGTGTCTCCTTCGAAAACCGGTGCGGGTAGCCTAACCTCGTCCCAACCGAGGTTGGCGAAGACGTTCTGGGAGATGTCGGTGACGCTCTGGCCGGTGACCAGCGCTAGGGTAAATGTGGAATCCACGAGCGGTTTGCCGAACTCGGTTTGAGAGGCGTAATAATGATCGAAGTGAATTGCCGCAGTATTTTGAGTAAGCAGGGTGAACCAGGAGTTGTCCGTGGTTGTCACTGTCCGGCCTAGGGGGTGTTCGTATATATCCCCGACCTCGAAGTCTTCGAAGAATCTACCTCGCCAGCCTTCCTTTACCACCATTCGCCTCTCCTTTCTGAGCCCTCAGGCAAGAAGCTTAACCCGTTACCCGCTCGAGGCGCACCCCTCGCCTGGCGTCGACCAAGAGTGCTCGAAAGCACAGCCCGCTGTGCTCCGTACTTTGAGAACTGTACGCGCCTGGAAAATCTATGCTAAATAAGGGTCTTTAGTAGCGCGCTCGGCAGGACTCGAATCTGCGACCTTTTGATTCGTAGTCCGTCCCGCTTAAAGACACCGGGGATATCGCGGGACAGCGAGAGACAAAACCGCGCTTTTATCGGGTATTAGGTGCAGTGGAAGCGACAGGGAGGGACAGGGAGAGATATGGGGTTGTGGTAGCGTTGTGGTATGGAAGGGCTACTGACCGGTCTGGGCGCTCCCCATCCTGAGCATAGTAGGTCTCGGCATCCGCGCCATCATACGCTACGGTGTGCTGACGCTCGCCCTCAGCTTCACCATCTACGGGGTCTTTACCCTGATCGCACCGCTAGTGCGATGACAGCCGGCTAAGAGCGTCAACGTCTGTTGCGTTCCAACATAGAGTATCCTGTGGCGTCGGTCCGTTCTCCCATGTCCTCAATACTGTTGGGCAGGCCGACCTACATAGCTCTAGAGCACTCCTTCACTCGCCTATGTTAGGAGGAGGTGAGGCAGCTCGCACGACGGGATGGTGTAGATTATCTTTGGTAGCAAAGAACGAAGCTTGTCGAATTGCTAACTTCTTACGTGACCAGGAAGGAAGCGGTTGGTCGTAGATCCTTTCGACGAGCGTACTGGTGGACTTGGAGAGACCATAGCCGGGGAAGGCACCGAGCGAATGAAGGGGTTCGGACGGTCGCTGCCGCAGCAGATCGCTAGGATTCTTCGCGAGGAGATCATCGAGCGAAAGCTGCCGCCGGGTAGCAAGTTGCCGGAACCCGCTCTAGTCGACCGGTTCGAAACGAGTCGCGCCCCCATCCGAGAAGCCCTCTACCTCCTGGCCCAAGAGGACTTGATCGAGCGAACGTCGAGGAAGGGCGCGTTGGTGAAAGGGTACGCAAGGCAAGAAATCTCCGAGTTCTACAGGGTTCGGATCACCCTCGAGAAGATGGCCCTGGAGCACATCTGCGAGAAGCCCGAGACAATCCGGGCGTGCCTCGCCGCACTGGAACCCATCGCTCGCGAGATGGAGAAGGCGAAGGGCGGCGCAGCGCGCTACCACGACCTGAATTTCTCGTTCCACAAGACCATCACCATCCTCTCGCAGAGCGACCTCTTGCGGCGCCTCTACGCGCAGATCGAAGGCCCCTTGAAGGTCGTCCTCAGGAAGTCGTTTTCCATGGAGGGCGCGGTGCCCAAGTCCTTCGGGGAACACCTTCAGATCTGCGATGCTATCGAGCAGACTGACGTGAAGAAAGTCTCCCGGATACTCCACAAGCACAACGAAGACGGCATGCGGCGCGCGCTGATCTCCCTACCGGAACACGAGAACACCCTGTAACCGTCCCAGGTCTTCGTCACCCCTGCTACCGCCTTGACTCCCCACCAGCGGTATGTGATGATTATTGTTAATACTTGTCGACATTAGACTTAGTGGGGTGAAGGTCATGTCGAGACGGGAGGGCGGTAAACGCCCTGAGATTCGGGCTTGGCGACCAAGCACCATCTGGGGGAGGATCGCGGGTGTGATGTCGTCGGGATCGTCAACGCACGATGAGAACGGTTTCCCCGAGGCTAAGAAAGCCGAGGTTCGGGGTCGTGAACCCGTAGGCTTGCATGTCGCGGGAGGGGTTGCCGTGATCTCGTTGCGACGCCCTAAGAAGATGAACGCCATAAATTCCGAGATGTGGGAGACTGTATCCCGGCTGGTGCACCATGTATCCAAAGATGAAAGCGTTCGGGTCCTTGTGCTTCGCGGCGAAGGAGAGAACTTCTCCGCCGGTTCGGACCTGAAGGAGCTCGGCGAGTCGGATCTCGCTCGCGTCGAAGATATATTTCATCGGGCTGAAGAGTGTGCCGCCGCCCTCGAAGAGAGTCCCTTGCCGACCATCGCGTGCATCCGCGGCTATGCTTTGGGCACGGGGCTGCTCATGGCCCTCGCTTGCGACATGCGAGTCGCTGAGCAGAACGCAACCGTCGGGATACCCATCGCTCGACTAGGCATCACCTTGAGCGAAACCTTCGTCAGGCGCGTTGCAGCCCTCACGGGCCCTGCGAAGATGAAAGACCTGGTGTACACGGGCCGCCTCCTCGAGGGTGAAGCGGCCATGCACCTGGGACTCGTGGACAGGGTCGTGCCGCAGAACGAGTCCGTGCTGCACGAGACCCTCCAGATCTCGAGGGTCATACGGCACCAATCTGCGGCCTCCATAATAGCAGCCAAGAGGTGGGGTGGATCCGGCTCCGGGCGGGCTCCCGCGGCATACAGCCACGTAGATCCCGACGACTTCTCGGAGGGCGTGCGCGCCTTCTTGGAGCAACGCTCCCCCCGATTCCATGAAGCCGAAGACCAGCGGAAGGTCCAGAAGCCATCTTCGGAAATGCACTGATTTAAGAGTAAAGGGCGTCTCGGACGCTGAATGTAGAAGGACTTACCATGAACGCATCGGCAAAAGACAAGCCGCTCTTACCGGTTGGCCAACCACAATGTACTCGGCAAAGGGCGCTCGCAGTTGCGCACACCAGTAGCAAGCGGTGGGTGGCCAGCCTGCTTAAGACATAGGGGGAAAGGAGCGAGATGTCGGGCCAGAAACCTTGCTTTCTGACAGCTACCGAACTGGCTTACGGCGTCCGTGCTAAGGAGCTCCTCGCAGTCGAGGTGATGGAGGCACACCTGCCCAGTTAGCGCGCATCAACCCACAGGTCAACGCTGTCGTCACGCTCCCGCCGGAGGAGTAACGGGGGCGACGCTGACTAGCAGCGCACGATCCCAGGCGCGTCGCACGTGGGAGCAGCTGCCATAAGCTCGGGCCGCGGTCAGGGCATCCCCAAGAGCGCGGGCAGAGAGCCGGAGATTTTCTCACGCACCGGCTGGCGTACCCGCCGTCAAGAGAAAGCCTGTCGGCGACGGCCGAGCGGCTCCGGGAGACCGCGCAAGAGGGCGAGGACGCCGGACGCCCGGTGAGCGCCCGGGAGGCCTATCTGCGGGCGCGAGTACTGGGGGCTCTCGCATGGCGACGCACTCCGCGACGACTCTACGAGAATACCTACGGATGCTATACGAGAATACCTTCGGATGCTAATGGAATAGATGGTGCGGGGGCTGGCCGGGCAGATACAGTGTCCCACCCTCATCATGGGCGACGAGGCCGACCCGATAGCGGCTCAGGCCCGACAGCTCTATGACGCGCTCGAGTACCCCAAGGAGTTCATCCTCTTTACCGAAGAGAGGAAGAAGGTGCTGGTGCCCGCTGCGAGGGCCTGGCTCAAGTCACTCTTGCTATCATCGAGCGTACGACTGGCTGGCCCGTGTCTTTAGGTAGATCCCGTAGCCGCCCGGTCAGACGGCTACGTACCTCGCTCCTGTCCGTTATCTCCGAGATTTGCTCCTTGGCGGTTGGTCTTTGGCGCTTCGTCGAAGAGTATGTCGAGGAGCAGGGCGGCCGTCCAGGAGAAGAAGTCCGAGCCGTGGCCGGTCCCTCTCGTGGGATGGAAGTACTCGTAGAAGCCCCCGTCCTCGATAAGGTCTATCGTGGTCTGGCGCAGGTAGTCGGCCTGCTTGTCGAAGCCGTAACGTTCGAGGCCGCGCAAGAGTATCCAGTTTATGTTGATCCAGACCGGTCCACGCCAGTACTGGACCGGCGAGAACCCGTAACCGTACCGGTCGTAGCTCGGTACGGGGTAGCAGCCGTTTCCTTCCAAGCTGAACCCGGAGTTTTGGAGCAGGTCGAGCATACGCCGGGCTCGGACTTCGTCGGGGATGCTCGCGTAGAGCGGCGAGAAACCCGCCGCCGCGTGCACCCGGATAGGCTCGCTCGTAACCAGGTCGAAGTCCAGGTAGATACCACGCTCCTCGTCCCAGAGCCTCTCGTTTATCGCGCGGGCGGTTCGATCCGCTCGCGCCTGAAGCGGCGCGGGGTCCTCCCCTACGGCGCGCGCGAGCTCCGCCAAGTCGCGGTCCGCCTGGCAGAGGAGCGTGTTGAAGAGCACGTCTTGCACGAGGAAGGGGCAGTCCACGCGGATTCGGGTCTCGTCGTAGTCACGGTCCGCGAAGAGTTGGATGAGCCAAGCGAACCGGTCGTACGCGGCGCTTACCGGGCGGGCTTCGGTGTCGACGAGGTGCGTGTCTACGCGACGGTAGCCAGGGATCTCGTCCGGCTTGAGATGTATCCGGAGCAGGATCTCGTCCCACATCGGGGAGTTGTCCATGCCTGATTCCCAGGGGTGGCGGATGTAGACCAGCCCCTTGCCGTCGGGGTCTCGCTCCCTGTACAGATACTCGTGCCACGCCCTGAGCCGCGGAAACGCCCCTGCCAAGAACGCCTGCGCGTACGCATCGTCCTTGGCGAGTCGGTAGACATGCAGCGCGGCGGTAGCGTGGACGGGCGGCTGAACCAGGCCGGAGGTCTTGTGGTGGCGTGGGGCGTCGGGGCTGCGCTCCGCGTGCCAGAACCCGACTCCCGGAAAGTATTCGCTAAAGTTCGGGTTGAAGACGATCTGAGGTAGGAGACCGTTCTTCCACTGGCTGTCGAGGAGGTGGTTCAGCTCATTGGTAGCCCGGCGCTGGTCGTAGTGCGCGTACCCGATCGCGATAAAGGCCGAGTCCCAGGACCACTGGTGCGGGTAGAGCCTCGGACCCGGCTGCGTGTAGCTACCGACCCGGTTGAAGTCCAGGATCATCTTCGCCCGCCGGATTAGCAGAGCCAGGTTGTTAGACACGTTCTTGTCCTCGCGTTGTCGGTTGCGTGCCGCTCTCAAACGGTGACCGCGATGATATCGGGGCGAGACCATGGTAGCAACGGAGATTGAAAAAAGAGCTATCGGCTCGGTGAAGAGCCCCTCACAGAACGCCCCAGCCTGCGCCTGCTTACAGCACGATTCTTCCGGATTCGGTCTTTTCGCGTGCGCTAGTACTCTAGCTTGCTGGTCACCAGGTGCGCGTCAGTGCGCTCGCGCAGGCCAGGCAAAAGCTCGGTCCCCAGACCCGGCCCCTCCGGC
>DATDKT010000068.1:0-11239 GCA_036519775.1 Rubrobacteraceae bacterium | reverse complement strand
TCTCCTCGTTGATCGTGCGGTTGAGAACCATGAACCTCTTTCTGTTTAGACGACAGGTTTTATAACGTCCCCGGCCAGATGTGGCATTGAGGCCGTTCGTGGAGAGCCTGGACGAGCTGAGGGTGGGCGAGGTTGGCCCTATTGTAGGGCTGGGCGACCCCGCGGGCGGCCAGTAGCGTGCCCACGGCACCGTCCCCGACAAGCAGGCGCCCGTCGAGCTTCTCCCTGATGTCCGGTGATTTCTCCCTGGTACCTAACAAAACAGAACCTCTCTCGTTGGGCTTGTCCTACCCGGGACAGGGGAGAGAGGTGCGAACGAGATGCCCGTCACGTCTCATCTCTCGGAGTCCTCTCCGCGGGAGTTAGCACCTGCCACGTCCCTCCGGGCGTACCTTTGGTCCATCGGTTGCCGCGGCTTCTAAGGGCCCGTCCCTCCACCGCTCTGGATGAGCGTCGCCCGGGACATGCCCGAAACGACCGTGCGATTATACAATAGTCTTAAGAAGATATTGTGATGCCGTCGGCGTCGCTGTCACGGAGGCGCGCCGAGATTTCCTTGAGGTCGCCTAGGGCGCACGCCGCCGCGACCCCAAGCTTGTGGGGTAGAGAAGTCTGCGCCCTTCGCGAAAAGACGTCGTAGCCCTGCGCCTCGATGCGCCCCAGTATCGCCTCGTAGAGGCGCCGCGCCACGACGACCGGGTACCGCCGGCCACGGGGTATGTAGCGCATCCCCTCGTCTGCCACCCGGTAGAGCTTTCTAGCGCGTGCGATCTCGAACCGCATCAACCCCACGAACCGCTCGTTCACCACGCCCCGCCCGAGCTCCTCCTCCGCGTACTCGAAGCGGTTCAGGTCCTCCAGCGGCAGATAGATCCGGCCCCGCTCCCAGTCCTCCTTTACGTCCCGCAAGAAGTTCGTGAGTTGCATCGCCGTCCCGAGCGCCTCGGCGTGTGGGGTCGCCCTCTCGTCGGCCGCCCCGATCACACGGCACATCATTAGCCCAACGACCGCGGCGCTACCGTAGGTGTACTCCTCAAGGTCCTCGTAGGCCGGGTAGCGGAAGACGCTGGTGTCCATCTTCATGCTCCTCATAAACGCCTCTATAAGGCCCGGACCGATACCGCGCAGAAGCACGGTGTTTGCGAACGCCCGCACGACGGGATTCGGAACCGTTTCTCCGGCCACCGCCGCCAGGGTCTCCTCCTCGAAAGCATCGAGGCCCACGAGCTGCTCGTCGAGTCTGGTGGCTCCGGGGCTGTCCACGATCTCGTCCGCGTAGCGCATAAAAGCATACAAAGCGTGGACGTGTGGCCGGACCTCCTTCGGGAAGAGGCTCGTCGAGAAGTAGTAAGTCCTGCTGTGCGCCTTCTCCACCTGCCGGCACAGCTCGTAGCACCCGGCGAGGTTCAGGCCTTCGCCGCCCGGCAACCTCTTCTGTGCCGGATCCAGGTGCACTACGAGACCCCGGCGGGCTTTGGGGAGCCAGCGGCGGAGGAGGTGCTCCCGAGGTCTCGTCCGATGCGCTCCGCCGCGAGCTTCGCTCCGATGGTGACGAGCGGAACGCCCGTCCCCGGACGAGTGCTTGCGCCGACGAAGTACACGTTTGGGAGCGTCTTCGAGGCTAGGGGTGGCCGGAAGTAGCCCACCTGGAAGATGCCGTGCCCGAGCCCGAAGGCCGCCCCCTCTTCAAGGTTGTAATCGGCGAGCCAGTCTAGAGGGGTCTTGACCTTCTCGTAGACGACGTGCTGACGGATGTTCAGTATGTTCGCCTCTCTCTCCAACAGGTCGTAGACACGCTCCTTAAACGCGGGACCTTCGCGCTCCCAGTTCACGTTATCGCTCAGGTGCGGTGTCGGGACTAGGACGTAGAGGGCCTCCATGCCGGGGGGCGCCGCGCCCTCGTCCGTACGCGAGGGGATGTTGGTGTAGAAAGACGGGTCGTCGGGGAGGCGGCGCTCGTCGAAGATCTGCTCGAAGTTCTCCTTGTAGCTCGCCGAGAGGTAGACGTTGTGGTGCAGCATGTGATCTAGCCTCCGATCCAGGCCCAGGTAGAGCATAAACGCGGAGGCGGTGTAGAGGAGCCTCTCCCGCTTGCGGAGCTTGAACCTGAAATCTCCTTTCCCGGCGTGGGAGGGCAAGAGCTCGCGGTACACGTACGGCAGGTCCGCGTTCGCGAGCACGGCGTCGGCCCTTATCTCCTCGCCGTTCACCCGTACGCCGCGCGCTCGATCCTTGTCCGCCACTATCACTTCCACGGGGCTGTCGAGGTTTATCGTCACCCCTAGGTCGCGGGCGAGCCTGACGAGTGCTTCGACGAGCTCGTAGATGCCGCCGCGGGGGTAGTGGAGACCATCTTCGGCGAGCTCGGTATAGGGGAGAAGGGCGTAGACCGCCGGTGCCTTGAAGGGGGAGAGCCCGAGGTACATAGTCTGGAAGGAGAATGTCTGCCGGAGCTTCTCCGTTCGGAGGTATCTGGAGATGGAGCGATAATAGTTGCTTACGGCCCTCGTCTTCAGCAGAAGGCGGAGGTTGCGCGGGCCGAAGAAGTCTGACGCCCTCTCGAAATCGCGCTCGACGAACTCGCTGCGTCCGAGGCGGTACTTGAGGCAGGCGTCCTCCAGGAAGCGGTAGAAGCGGGGGGTGACGCCGGGTTCGATGCGTTCTAGCTCGGGGATCAGGTCCGGGAGGTTGGAGGAGACTTTTATAGAGTCTCCGTCCCCGAAGTGGACGCGATAGTTCGGGTCGAGCTTGATCGGTTCAATCTCCTCGTTCAAGTTCCTCCCCGCGGCGGCGAAGAGGTCGCGGTAGACGTCGGTCATGAGGAGGAGGGTCGGACCCGTGTCGAAGGTGAAGCCGCCCTCGCGCAACCGGCCCACGCGCCCCCCAGGCTGCTCATTCTTCTCGAAGACCTCGACGTCGAAGCCCATGAGCCTGAGCCGAATCGCCGCCGCGAGCCCGCCCATGCCGGCCCCTACAATGGCCACCCGCCTCGCCGCCAAAAACCGCCTCTCCTACGTCCGTCGTGACTGTCCGAGTATGTTCACGAGTATACGCGAGAGATGCTAACAAGAAGCGTCAAGGCGCCAGGTAAAGGGGCTCACACCTGGATGACGAAAGCCACGACGAAAGCAGCCGTGCTGACGGAGAGGGGAGCGGCACGGGCGCAGGTTGGAGATCCCTGGATCTATGGCTCCGATATAGCCGATGCTGCGGGCGTTGCGGGCAACGTGGCGTGCCTCGTGGACCGTGGGACGTTTCTTGGGTCGCGCCTTCTGCAACCCGGGAGTGAGATCTCGCTCTGAATCTTCAGCCGCGAGGACGAAGCGTTAGGCGGAGCCTGGCTTCGGAACCGCATCGAGAGAGCCAAAACCACCGCGAATCCCTCCGCATAGACGCCGACATCTACCGCCTCCTCCACGCCGAGGCCGACGGCATCCCCGGCCTGGTAGCCGACCGTTACGGCGACTACTTCGTCCTCCAGGTGGGCTCGGCAGCCGTCGAAGTCGGCTCGCTCCCATAGTCGCCGTTCTCGAAGACCTCTTCGCTCCCGCCGGCGTCCTTTTCCGCGGTGATACGACTGTTCGGCGGCGCGAGGGCTTGGCCAGGAGAGTAGAGATCCTCTCCTGCGAGATCCCGAATCAGTGATAGTGTGCGAAGGCCCGGTCCGTTACTCGGTGCGGCCGTGGGCTGGCCAGAAGACCGGGGGCTTCATCGACCACCCTGAGATCCTCACCAACCCCGAGACCCGCTACCTCAAGTGCACCGTGCTGGAGTGCCTGTAAGCGCAGAAGCCGCACTCCCGAGAGCGAGAACTTTCACACTCTCCGAACCTCCGGCGATGGCGGTCATGAGACAATACACAAGCATCGTCGGGAAAAGGAGGTCTCGTGTCCCAACCGTCCTCGCCACGAGCGGCGCTCCACACTCCGTTGTGCGATCTACTGGGCATCTGGTACCCGATAATCCAGGCTCCGATGGCGGGGGGCTGGACGACGCCCGAACTGGTCGCGGCCGTGTGCAACGCTGGCGGTCTCGGTGTTCTGGCCGGGGCGCGAATATCGCCGGATAAGTTGCGCGAGGATGTCCGGGCGGTCAAAGCAAAAACAGCCAAGCCCTTCGGGGTCAACTTCCTACTGGCGCCCGCGGAAAAGGGCAACGAGGACATCGCCACCGTCCAGCGCTTCCTGAACCGTTTCCGAGAGGAACTGGACCTTCCGCTCGGAGAGACCGATCTCGACCTGCCGCCCTCCTCACTCGAGGAGCAACTGGAGATCGTCTTCGAAGAGCGGGTGCCAGTGTTGAGCGCCGGTCTGGGAGACCCTACACGCCTGGTTGAGGACGCCCACGCAGCTGGCTGCAAAGTGGTCTCCATGGTCACGACTGTCGAAGAGGCGGTGCGCGTAGCCGAGGGCGGGGCCGACGTCGTAGTCGCCCAGGGAGCGGAGGCCGGAGGCCACCGCTCGACCTTCGAGCTCGAACCGGATGGAGAGGCGCCGCTTATCGGAACGGTGGCCCTAGTCCCGCAGGTCGTGGATGCCGTAGACGCCCCGGTGGTCGCCGCCGGTGGGATCTCGGACGGTCGCGGCCTCCTCGCCGCACTGACGCTCGGAGCTTCGGGAGCGCAACTCGGTACCCGCTTCCTGGTGGCGCGGGAGAGCGGTGCTCACCCCGCGTACCGGGAACGCTTACTGGCGGCCACGGAGACTCACACCGTCGTCACCCGCGCTTTCTCCGGGCGTCCCGCGCGAGGCCTGCGCAACCGTTTCGCCGAAGAGTACACGAGGGCCGGGGTCGAGCCCCTCGCCTGGCCGCTGCAGAGCCTCGCCGCCGGCGACATCTATGAGGCGTCTCGGGCTGCCGACAACGGCGAGTATTCTCCCCTTTTAGCTGGGCAAGGGCTTAGGATTCTAAAAGACGGACAGGGAGCGGCCGAGATCGTCGCGGAGCTGGTGGACGAGGCCGGAGCCTCGCTGTCGCGGCTGCACAGCGCTGTTTTCGAACCGTAACTCGAACCCTAAGAGCCGGTCGAAGGCCAGTCGCCTTAGGTAACCTCGGGCGACTCGAGTTCGCCACCGCCGCTTCCGCCTTTTATGCTTTGTCGTTTCCGATCCCCTCTTCGGAGATCTTCTCCACGACATCCACAAGCTCGCTCACGCCCCTGTACCCGCCGGTCCGGAGGCCCTGGTAGAGCGTGGGATCAATCTCCCAATCGTGCGAGTACGAGCCTCCGGTAATGTCCTGATAACTAACCGTGACCGTGATGCGGCGTTCGAGTCGGCCTCCCTCCCGGTACATCGGTTGGAGGTTCCCAGGCTCGTCTTAGTAGCAGACGATCCTGCCGCCCGGCGCGAGCGAGGTTATCCCCTCCTGGAAGAAGGCCAGAATCTTAACTTAAGCCGATGGCTCTATCTCCGCAAGAGTGCGAACGGCGGTTTGTAACGAGCCTGTATCATCGGTATACTGATGAAGCAACCGGATACAGCCCCTGCTTTTCGGACGGAGCCCTCCGTTCTCGGGAAGCCGCAACAGACCGGAGGAGGCAAAGATCGATACTTACGAAGCCATGCTCATAGTCATACCGGAGCTCGACGAGGAGCAGGCGGAGAACACCGTCGAGCGTTTCCGGACGATCATCGAGCGCACAGGCGGCGAGGCCGGCGAGGTGAACAGCTGGGGCCGGCGCAAGCTGGCGTACGAGATCGACCACCGCTCCGACGGCTTTTATTACGTCATGGAGTTCACCACGGGCGAGAGGACGCTCACGGAGCTAAAGCGCATCCTGCGCGTCTCGGACGACATTCTGCGCCACATAGTGGTAAAGCTCCCGCCGACATACGCTCACAAGCCACTCCCCGAGCCCGCCGAGGTTTCGGGTTAGTTTGAGAGAGGAGATAGTCTATGGGTAGGAGAAGGAGCGCCGGGTCGCGCAGAGAGCGGCCGGTAAAGAGCAAGCCGTGCGTGTTCTGCAAGGAGGACATAGCGTACATCGACTACAAGGACTACAACATGCTGCGCAAGTTCACGAGCGACCGCGGCAAGATCCGGGCGCGCAGGGTCACGGGGCTCTGCCCCCAGCACCAGCGCGAGGCTTCCGTAGCCATAAAGCGCGCCCGGGAGATGGCGCTCCTGCCCTACGTGATGGGGAGGTAGCCACATGCAGGTGATCCTCAAACAGGACGTCATGAAGATAGGCCGCCGGGGCGACATCGTGGATGTGAGCCGTGGCTACGTGCGCAACTTCCTCGTGCCGCGCGGGCTCGCCGAGATGGCGACCCCCACCAGGCTGGAGGAGGTCCGCCGCGAGATGGCCGAGGCCGAGGAGCGTAACCGGCGCATGGCCGAGAGAGCGGGTGAGATCGCCGAGACGCTAAACAAGAGCGTAATTACCATCGAGGCCCGCACCGGCGAGGACGAGCGCCTCTTCGGCTCCGTCACCGCCGCCAACATCGCCGAGGCTATCGACAGGGCCCGCGGTGTCCGGGTCGACAGGCGCCGCATCAGGCTAGAAGAGCCTATCAGGTCCCTGGGCACCCACCAGGTCCCCGTCCAGGTCCATGGCGACGTCGAGGCGAGCGTCAAGGTAATCGTGGTCCCGAAGCTGTAGCTGCCGAAGCTGTAGCTGTAGTGTAACTTTAGTCTCTATCTAAACCATAGCATCAAGGGTTCCGTCTTGTAACGGAACCCTTTTTGTTGCATGCTGGTGTAATGGAGCGTAGGGGTAGGATACGGGGGGTGCCGGCGGGGGCTGGCGGAGCTGAGGCCGCCGGCATTGTGCCGCCGCATGACCTCGACGCCGAGCGGGCCGTGATCGGGGCGATGCTAGTCTCTGAGGCCGCGGTCTCGGTGGTTGGGGAGACGCTCGCCGCCGAAGACTTCTACTCCGAGACGCACCGGGTTTTGTACGGGGCGATGATGCGCCTGTACGCGAAAGGCGAGCCCATAGACCAGCTCACGCTCTCGGACGAGCTAAGGAGCGTGGGCGAGTTCGATCGCGTCGGGGGACGGCAGTACGTCTTTAGGCTCGTCGAGAGCGTTCCCACAGCGGCGAACGCTGCGAGGTACGCCGAGATAGTGCGCGGTAAGGCGCTCCTCAGGGCCGTCATCGACGCGGGGGATCGTATTCAGCAAGAGGCCTTCGCCGAGCCCGAGGACGTAACCCAGGCCCTCGACGCCGCCGAGCAGCTCATCTACGGCGTCTCCAACCGGCAGCTAAAAGTGCACTTGGCGCCCGTCTCCGAGCTCGCACCCTCGACCCTGGAGATGATACAGCGCCTCTACGAGCAAGAGGGTGAGGTCACGGGGGTGGAGTCTGGCTTCGAAGACCTCGACCGGATGACCACCGGGTTTCACAAGAGCGATCTCGTGATCCTCGCCGCCAGACCAGCGATGGGGAAAACAGCTTTGGCATTAAATGCTATCTGGCACGCTGCGGGTATAAAAGGGTTGCCGGTGGCGATCTTCTCGTTGGAGATGAGCAAAGAGCAGCTCGTTCAGCGCCTAATAAGCCAGGTCACACGGATAAGGACGCAGGACTTGAGGAGCGGCAACGTCGGGGCGGAGGACTGGCCCAAGCTGGTGCGCGGGGTCGCGGAGGTGGCGCGCGCGCCCGTCTGGATCGATGACACCGCCGGCATTACACTCATGGAGATGCGGGCAAAGGTCCGACGCTTGGCGTCGCGTCTGAGTGCTCAGGGCGAGATCCCGCTCTCGCTCGTCGTCGTGGACTATTTGCAGCTCATGATCGGGCAGAGGACTCGTGCCGAGAACCGCCAGCAGGAGATAGCGGAGATTAGCCGCGGCCTCAAGGTCCTCGCCCGCGACCTGGATATCCCGGTCCTCGCCGTCGCCCAGCTCAGCCGCGCCGTCGAGCAGCGCCACGACAAGCGGCCCTTGCTCTCCGACCTGAGAGACAGCGGCTCGATCGAGCAAGACGCGGATATGGTGATGTTCCTCTACCGCGACGAGTACTACAACCCCGACTCGGACGATAAAGGGATAGCGGAGATCATAATCGGCAAGCACCGCAACGGCCCCACCGGCAAGGTCCAGCTCGCCTGGCTCGAGCAGTACACCAAGTTTGCCTCTCTCGCCCGGCGCTAGTCGTCTCTAGCCTCTGATAGGAGCGCCCATCGCGTGGTACCCGCCGTCCACGTGTATGAGCTCGCCGGTCGTCGCCGGCCACCAATCCGAGAGAAGGCTCACGACCGCCCGGCCTACCGGCTCGGGGTCGGTGGTGTCCCATCCCAGAGGGGACTGACGCTCCCACTCGCCCTCGATCCCCTCGAAGCCCGAGATGCCTTTAGCGGCCAGAGTCCTCAAGGGACCTGCGGAGACCAGGTTGACCCTTATGCCCTGGCCACCCAAGTCGCGGGCCAGATAGCGGGTGGTGGACTCCAGAGCCGCCTTAGCAACGCCCATCCAATCGTAGGCAGGCCAGGCGACGCGGGCGTCGAAGTCGAGGCCTACGACGGAGGCGCCGGGTTGCATGAGATCTACGAGGCCGACCGTAAGGGCTTTCAAAGAGTAGGCCGAGGTTTGTAAGGCGGTAGCGACGGAGGGCCATTCGGTCGAGAGGAAGTTGCCACCGAGAGCGTCCTCTGGGGCGAAAGCTATGGCGTGCACGATCCCGTGCAGCTCGCCCCAACGTTCCTTCAAATCTTTAGCGACCGTTTCTATGTCCTCGGGTCTGTTTACGTCGAGCTCGAGGACGGGAGGGGTAGGGTCGTTTAGGCGTTTGGCGGTGCGCTCGGTTAGGCTCATGGCCCTCCCGAAGCCGCTCAAGGCAATCTCGGCTCCCTGCTCTTGGGCCAGGCGTGCCGCGGAGTAGGCGATGGAACGCCGGTCCAGGACCCCGGTCACCAGCACCTTCTTGCCCTCCAAGAGAAGCCCCGCCATCCGTCCTCCTAATAAAGCTTGTGGTTATGCAACGGAATCCGGCACAGTCTAGAGGAAGCGTCCCGGCACCGCCACAAACCCCATTCTGGGTGGGAAGCTCGAGGCTCCCAAAGATTCTCGGTCCGCAGTTCCGTTGCCTGTGTTATTGACAGTGATACGGGTGGGGATTATCCCGTTCTACGTTCGGCGGTGCGAGGGGGAGGAAAGCCGTTTCGACTCGGGGTCTGAAAGATCGAGCCGGTTATTCCGTATGGGTTTAGTCTACCTTTACTCGTGGTACGTAGGCTTCGTCGGGGAGTGGGAGCCTCAAAATCCCTGATGCACCCGAAATAGGCATGGAAAGTAGAGGGAAAGGAGTCTTATGAGCGAAGAGCAGCAAGGCAGCCAGCAGGACTTGGCGGAGCGCGTATACGACCCGCCGGAGGAGTTCGCCAAGAACGCCAACATCCAGGACCCAGAGATCTGGGACAAGGCCGCGGAGGACTACGAGGCCTTCTGGGAGAGTTGGGCCAAGGAGTTGCACTGGTTCCAGGAGTGGGACCAGGTCCTAAATTGGGACCCGCCCTTCGCCCAATGGTTCGTCGGTGGCAAAACCAACCCGGCCTACAACTGCCTCGACTACCAGGTAGAGCAGGGCAATGGCGATAAGAACGCCCTGATCTGGGTGGGGGACGAACCCGATCATCAGCAGACCTACACCTACAACGAGCTCCTGGCCGAGGTCAGCAAGTTCGCCAACGTGCTAAAGGACTTCGGGATAGGCAAGGGCGACACGGTCAGCATCTACCTGCCGATGATCCCGGAGCTACCGATAGCGATGCTTGCCTGCGCGAGGATTGGGGCCATTCACGCGGTGGTCTTCTCGGCCTTCCAGCCGGCGCAGCTCACCGAGCGCATCAACGACGTGGAGTCGACGGTGCTCATCACGGCCGACCAGTCGCCGCGCGGGGGCCAGAAGACACCCTTGAAAGAGAACGCCGACGAGGCTCTTGGGGACGCGCCTTCGGTGGAGAACGTCATAGTGGTTCGGCGCACGGGCGACGATGTCCCGATGAACGACGACCGGGACCAGTACTGGGACAGCCTGATGGAGAACGCGAGCGACGAGTGTCCGGCCGAGGAGATGGATGCCGAGGACCCATTATACGTCCTCTACTCCTCGGGCTCGACAGGCAAGCCCAAGGGTATCCAGCACAACGTGGGCGGATACATGGTGCAGCTCAAGGCGACCATGAAATGGGTCTGCGACCTCAAGGACGACGACGTCTGGTGGTGCACGGCGGACATCGGCTGGGTCACTGGGCACTCGTACCTGGTGTACGGCCCGCTTGTGTGCGGCGGGACGACGCTGCAGTTCGAGGGTACGCCGTCCTACCCCGAGAACGACCGCTGGTGGAGCATCGTAGAAGATCACGGGGTCACGGGTCTGTACACGGCGCCCACGGCCATCCGTGCGTTCATGAAGCAGGGCACCGATCCCATAGAACAGCATGACCTCTCCTCTTTGAGGATCCTCGGGTCGGTCGGCGAGCCGATTAACCCGCGGGCGTGGGTGTGGTACTACGAGAACATCGGCAAGGAGAAGTGCCCGATCGTCGATACCTGGTGGCAGACGGAGACTGGAGCGATCATGATCGCTCCGTTGCCCGGTATCACCAAGCTCAAGCCCGGCGCCGCCACTAAGCCGTTCCCCGGCATCTTCCCAGGTCTCTGGGACGAAGAAGAAGAGCGGTTTATCGAGGACAACCCCGCTAGTGGGGCGTTGACCATCAACAAGCCCTGGCCCGCCATGCTCAGGACCCTCTGGCAGGACCCCGAGCGCTACAAGGAGGAGTACTTCTCCGACGTCTCCGAGGAGATCTACTACGTCGAGGACGGCGCCAAGCGCGACGAGGACGGCTACTACACCATTACCGGCCGTATCGACGACGTCCTGAACGTCTCCGGCCACAGGCTCTCCACCGTGGAGATAGAGAACGCACTCGTCGGGCACGAGGGCGTGGCCGAGGCCGCGGTCATCGGGATCGAGGACGAGGATAAGGGCCAGGCGCCAGTGGCGTTCGTGATCATGGAGGAAGGTCACGGTGGCGACAGCTACGACGAGGAGACGGAAAAGGAGCTCATAGACGGGGTGGCCGAGAAGGCGGGCAAGATCTCCAGGCCCGACCGGGTCTACGCCGTCGAGGATTTGCCCAAGACCAACTCCGGCAAGATCATGCGCCGCATCCTCCAGAACATCGCTGAAGGGGAGGACGACCTCGGGGATACCTCGACGCTGGCCGACCCCTCCATTGCGGACACGATCAAGGAGCAAACTCAGGAGCAGATGTCCTAGGGCTCGCCC
>DATDKT010000067.1:0-3019 GCA_036519775.1 Rubrobacteraceae bacterium | reverse complement strand
TCTCCGACATCCTCATAGCCGCCGAGGCCAAAGGTCTCTACAAAGCGGGCAAGAAGAGCGGCCGAGAGGCCCCACGCGACCCCGACGAGCTACGCACCCTCATAGCCGACCTCGAAGCCGAGATGCTCGAAGCCGCAGAAGAGCTCAAATTCGAGTACGCCGCCAAACTCCGCGATGAGATCAAAGACCTCGAGAAGCAGCTACAAGAGGTAGCTTCGTAGGACGGGCGCACTTCACCTAACGCGCGAGGGCGCGGGCTTGGTCAAGCCACCGTCCGCCCTGACCTGGGGGTTGCGGAGGATGTAGAGCCCGTAGGCTACGAAACCGAGGGTGCTGAGGAGCATCATGAGGGGATAGGTGAAGGCGCCCAGTGTGGCGATGCTCACGGCGAAGGCGAAGGCGGTGTGGACCAGGATCACGGGCCAGATGGAGGTGGTGCGCCAGCGGAGCGCGCCGTAGGTGAAGCCGCCGCAGAGGGTCAGCGCCGTAAGGCGGACAGCTTCGGGCCACGGACCCTCCGTTGCGGTCATGCCGAGGACGAGCAGGCCAGAGAGTAAGGAAGTCAGGATCACGGCTCGTACCGGACCTGCCGGCGCGAGCGCACGCCACAACAGGCCGCGGAAGACTATCTCCTCGCCGAAGGCGGCGACGAGCGCGGTGAGGAATGCCGAGACCAGCGAGGCTGGCCCCGATCCGAAGAGTCCGCCGGAGAGGGTCAGCGCACAGACGAGTAGCGGGAAAAGGAGTAGACGCAGGTTCGTCCACTGTGACATCCGGTTGAAGCCGGCCTCCCGCAACCAGCCGGTCCACACGAGCAGGCCGAGGGCGAGCACCGTCGCCAGAGCCCAGAGCAGGATATCGGGGCTCCTCATGTCGGAGAGGATAAGGCCCAGACCCACGGGCGGCTCGAAAGCATCCTGCGGCAGCTTCTCGATGTTGCCTACCGGCGCCCTCGGAAAAACGGCCCTGCTCGCGAGATCTAGCCCGAACACAGCCAGCGTGACAAGCACGGAGAAGGCGAAGGGGTGGCGGCTTGCGAAACGTCTCACCAGCACGCTCCTGTGAGCGTTATCAGAGCCTCTCCTTGAGGCCAGCGAGGATGAGGTCTAGCCCGAACTCGAACTCCGCGTCGTGATCCACATCGCGCAGAGGTGCGTCGAGCTCGTGGATGTGCGGGAAGTCGTCTACAGAGAGCGTGCCTGCGCCGGCACGGGCGGCGGCGGGTTCCATCGCAAAACCGCGGATCTCGGCCATCGCGTAGCCGGAAGCGTAGCTGGAGAGCGCGCGGAAGGCGTACAACGCCGTCTGGGGGTCGAAGCCCGCCTCTCTTAGCGTCTTGAGGAACTCCTCGACCAGCCAGATGCCATCCATGGTGTCCGGCGGACGGACGACGAGCAAGGGAAAGACGTTGGGATGCTCGTGCGCTAGCCGCCGGAAAGCCCGGTAAGCCTCCCTGATCCGTCTCTCCCAACCTTCATCCTCAGGCGGCACCTCCAACTCACCAAGCAGAACCTCGACCATCCCATCAAGCAGAGCGCCCTTGTTCGAGACGTGGTTGTAGAGCGACATCGCCTCGACGCCAAGCTCACTCCCAAGCTTCCGCATCGAGAGAGCCTCCAACCCCTCCCGGTCCACGAATCGTACCGCCGCCTCTAGGATTCGCTGCCGACTTAACGGCTGCCGCTTCACAACCGCCATCACAAACCTCCCCCTGTTAGAACGCTTGATAGCTTACAGCATAAGCGCCGTATTTACGACGTAAGAATACCGAGGCGGGTGATAGAGAGAGGTAAGGCCTGGGGAGTGGAAAGGGACCCTGAATGGTTACGGCTGAGTCACTCTGTGACTGGCTAGAGTGTACTAGAGCGATTCTCGCAGGGGCATCGACTTACCGCGAATCGTTCATTCGACTACGAGCCATCAGCGAAAACGAAAAGCTGAATTGCTGACAAGCGGAGGCTTCAGCCGGAGCGTGCTGAAATGCTGACTTGCGGAAGTGCTTGTCTCTACTCGTAAAGGCCGGCCCTGCGTTTCTGTTGTTCGAATGTGTTCTTGATTCTGCGCGCATCGGGGAGGGCCATGCGGTTCAGTTGGTAGACGCGACCCGTATTAGTCTCTATCGTCAGGGTGACATTGACGAGGCCCTTGATGCCGATCACGGCGACGTCGCGCAGGCCGACGCTCTCTACGTTCTGGGACTGCCAGCCGGTCCTCAACTCGACCCGGTCCTCGTAGACGCTGACGATGGTGTTATTGTGGCCAGTGGCTTGCGTTACAGGTCCTTCCAAGCTGTCCTCCGTGCCGCTTGCGGTCCGCCTCTAACATCAGGATACAAGACGGCGTTACCGATTTTGGGTGGACGTGAAAAAACACCGGCCGGAGGAGATCCGGCCGGTGCCAAAGTGTTTCTGCCCTAGGCTGTACCTTCTGGCACGCCTTCCATAGGATCGGAGATCTTCCCGTTCTGGTAATCGGTTGCGACGAGGTCGGGGTAGCCAAAGACTCCGTGCTCGTGGATGTCGAGCCCGTCGAGCTCCTGCTCGGGCTTGACCCTGATGCCTATGGTAGCCTTGAGCGTCGCGAAGACGGCAAGCGAGGCGAGGAAGACGAAGCCCCCCGCAGCGACGATACCGAGAGCCTGAATACCGAGCTGGTAGAGACCGCCGCCGTAGAACAGGCCGGGCTCGCCGACAGCAGCGAGGGCCGGGGTGGTGAACAGACCGCAGGAGAGCGTGCCCCAGACACCGCCCATGCCGTGCGCCGCTATGGCGCCGAGTGGGTCGTCGACCCCGACCCTATCTACGTAGACGAGGGTGGCGTACATTATGACGCCGGCGACGAAGCCTATCACGATCGAGGCCCAGGGCGCGACGAAAGCGCAGGGCGCGGTGATGGCGACGAGGGCCGCAATGGCGCCGTTGCCGCCCATCCCGACGTCCACGTTGCGCCTGTACAGGTAGCTCATGCCCATCGCTCCGAGGACTCCGGCGGCTGCGGCAAGGTTCGTCGTCAGGGCGAT
>DATDKT010000066.1:0-6737 GCA_036519775.1 Rubrobacteraceae bacterium | reverse complement strand
GGAGGAGTAGGAAACCCTGATATCGACTTTTCTGCCAGCGTGAAAGCTCGTGAGCTACACTTTGAGGAGGAGCCGCAGACGGAAGTGAGGTTCTGGGGACATCCCGAACGCAACTCCGTGTCGGTCAACGAGCGTAAGAACCTGCCGGAGAAGGTTCGGCAAGGCGTTACGTATCACGAGGTGAGCGTTCGGTCGCGTATCGCCAGTGAGCTGGTTGCTACCGAGGAGGAGCCGGACGCTACGAATGCCGCCAGGCAAAAGGCCGAGAGGCTGGGGGTGGACCTCCACAAGGTTAGGGGTTCGGGCGTGGACGGGCGCATCACCTACAAAGATGTGAGTAGAGCCGTACAAGGGTAGTGCGGGCCTTCTTTGGCGTCCTCAAGTGGGCCCTCTCTTTCTCTCTGCTCAGTTTCCGAGAATGGCGTATGCCGGAAGCCTAGTCTCCGGGAACATCCCAGGCTGTTGAAAAAACTCGCCGGTGCTCGCTTACGATCCTCAATACAGTCCCAAAGACGCCGTTTTTGAGGCCTCTAGAGTCAGTCTATGCACCCATGAGATGCCTGGACCGAGTTTTTCAACAGCCTCATCCCTTATCGGCAGCCAGTGAATAGAGGCAACGAGGTGGCTCTCTAACTCCGGGTGCAAGCTCTTGCTTGTGCTGTCGTCTCGCGTTTGCCGCAGGCACAACGACGGTAAACATATAATTAAGACGTTTAAGACGTATTTTCAAAGAAAGGGGCGCAAAGTGCCTGCTGAAGACCCACCACATGGCGACTCGGACCACTCTTCTGTGCAGGAAGCTTCTCCGGCAAAGGGGTTGAAGGCAGGTACAAGATAGAAGGCGGGGCCGTGAAGGTCACCATAACCGACAAACCAAGTTTGGCTTCGTGGTCTACCGTGGAGTCAAAGGTAAGGGAGTTTTTCCGTTAAGCTTTTTCCGGTTCCCTAAGCGCGGAGGAGGAAAAGAGAAGGGCTAAGGATGCTAAGAGCAAAGGTCACTTACTGACTCCTTAGAGCAACGACCACTCCCGGATCCACAGCGTGAGGTGGATGTCCCTGGCGGCGTCTGGTTTAGAGCAGCTCATGTTTGCTCCTCCTAATGGCTAATTGCACAGTGCTTAAGTGTGCTATAGTGCCTAATAGATAGATATCGCTGCGCACGACAAAATGAAGGCGAGGGCAGATGGCGTTCGTGAGAAAGAAGCGGGTGGGGCGCTACGAGTACCACCAGTTGGTAGAGAACCATTGGGTGGACGGGAAACCTCGTCAGAAGGTACTGCTCCACTTCGGACGATACCCAACAGTGGAGGCTGCCTTGGAGGGGTGGCCGAAGGAGATCGAGGGGTTACGACGCTTCGCCCGCAAGCACCGACAGAGGACGGAGCGCCTTTCAAGAGATCGCTCCTCCGAGGAGAAGACCGTGGAATCTACTTCGCAGAGGGCACGGAAAGCAGAGACCCTAGCCGACGAGATTGCAGGGAAGCTGAAGAAACTGCAGGAGCTCGAGGAGCAAGGCAAGATGTAAGGTTTAGAACGCATAGTGCCTAAATAAGCAGAGCCTAGCATCCGACGCCAAACCTAAGAGGCGTATGCCTACAGTTTGAGAACCTGCTAGTGGCTAAGACTCTATTCAATGATTAGGTACGAACGGATATCAGGTGATAAGGTGAGAACCCAGCACTAATTTCTTTCTACTATTAGACGCTATCGGCATGACCTTATCAAGGCCTAGTACAAATACAAACTCTAATGATAACCTAGTGCTTAAGAAAGGTATAGTGCCTAATATAGCGGGAGCTCCATACTCTGCCGGCGTACGTAACACCTGCCTCCCTCTCTAGAGCTAGTGCCTAATTGTTGTAGAAACGGGGGTTCAGAGTATAGTGCCTATATTCATCCTATCGAGGCTTCTTTGCAGAGTGCAGGCTGACAACGAACCCTCCGATGGGAGCTTTCCCATCCCGATAAGGGTCGGGTCTATGATCCCTCCGGGGTCGTCGTCCGGCATGATCAACTTGCCTAAAAGCCCAGCTATTAGCCCCACTATTATTCAGGAGATGAGGCCCATCTTGCGTCCTTTCTTTAGAATTGCTGACCTCAATATATTCTCGAGGCTCAATCCTGGCGAAACCCTAGCTGCCAATAAGTGTAGGGTCAGGATCCTGCAGGCCCGGCCTTTACGCGTCCAACTAGAATATGTAGGGAAACATTCCCAACCAGGGACGTGAACACGTGCGCGGCAAGACTCTGGGCCTAGTAGTGGTGACGATTCTCATCTTCGTGTTCGCCCTCGCGCCCCTCGGGGGGTGTGGTGACTCTGAGGACGAAGGGTCTAGCAACGCCCCTAGCACAACCGTGCAACCGGCCGAAACCACCGTGCAACCCGAAGAAGCAGCTGTCGAAAATGTGGTGGTGAGGGTGTCCGGCACGCCGGGCACCGCCTACTCGGGATCGTACGGTACCTTCCAAGGCGCGCAGGCTGTGGACGACACCCTTAGAATCGAGCCCGCGTACTACCAAATCGAGGGCAGCGTCTCTGACATCTTAGCTGCCGTGTTTCGGAAGACTCAGCCCAACGACGAAGGGACTCTAAAGGTGGAGATTCTGGTCGACGGCGAGGTCGTCGCCGAAGACGAGACTTCCGAGGAAATCGGCGTGATAAACGTCACCTGGTCTCCGCAGACGGGACAGATAGAGCGAAGAGGTCCCTTAGATTGACCTAACGACTGAAAACACACAAGCTATGTAGCCATGGACAGGTTTAGCCAGCTCAGCTATCGTAGTTGTCCTCGTGAGACGGGATAGTAAGGCTCGACTACACGTTCGTCGGCTCCCTCAACGTCGCCGAAATCGTCGGCTGGGGCTTGCAGGGGTGTTCTTGTTGATCCTTTTTGCTCCGGGGATTGCTCTCTTGGGGTACGGTAAATCCTTTCCACTGGAGGGAGCAGAGCAATCCCAACCAGCAGAGCAATCTCAACTAGCAGAGCAATCTCAGTCAGGACCTCCTTCGGCGACAGAGCCCGATCAAAGCGTAGGCGAGGCATGGGCGACCGCCGTCGTTCAAGACGCTTCGCCGAGTCTTGCAGTACCGGGCGAAACCGTAGCGTTTGGTCACAGGATCGCCCTAACTTTTGATGACGGTCCGGATCCCTCTACCACCCCCGCCATCCTTGACGTCCTGCGCGACTACCACCTTAAGGCTACTTTCTTCGTTATCGGAGCTCGCGCTGAGCAGCACCCAGAACTCCTCAGGCGCATAGTAAGCGAAGGTCACGCCTTAGGAAATCATACCTACTATCACAGAGACCTGACCAAGCTGACTCCCGAACTGATGCTAAGAGAACTTCAGGACACGCAAGCAGCCATTGACGACGCTCTCGGAGGTCACTCTCAGGTTACGTTGTTTCGCCCACCTTGCGGGTCCCCCTACAACACGGAGATGGATAAGCTCCCCGTATTTCAAGAAGCGATGCGGCAGCAGCAAATGTACCCCGTGATGTGGACTATCGACTCGCACGACTGGGCACTTGAGAATCAGCCCGAGAGCATCGTCGACAACCTCGTCCAGAGCACGCCGGAAGGTGGTGGCATAGTACTCTTGCACGATACGCAACCACAAACTGTGGAGGCGCTGCCCAAGATCATCGATCGCTATGGCGCAGCCAATTTCGAGTTTGCAGGCGTACGCGATTTGCTAGCCGACAAATACGGGGTGAACCCGAACAGCATCGAGGCCGACCCGAACACTCCCCCACCCGACACGATCCCGCAGCCTGAAGTTGGCGACAATAACCCTCCTTGGGATCTCGGCTCGCTGGCTGAGTGCCTGACCTAGATCTTTCGGCCCCTTGGTTCACCTCAGGGATACTTGCAGCGTAGCCGAGCGTGAGCTGGAAAGCCTTGCGTAGCCCTGAAGAGCGCATATGCAGGCTAGAAGCCGGCCGCGACGCCACCAGCGACACTTCCGCGTACTTCCCTGCACTGGTGTACTACTGGTGTACCGGCATGCCCCGAAAAATGTAGCGAGACAGGAGGTCGAGGGCTGGAAAGAGGAGGCCTGCCGTAAGGACACTATCATCATGTCCCTGACCCAACGTATCCCCGAACTGGAAGCCTCTCCAGAGCCACGAGAAGACCACGTGGCGACCTCGGAGAGTACGGATAAGGTACGCTACCCCGGAGCAGCAGGAGCCCTCAGAGCGCCGCTCGTGGCTCTACAGGTTCTTCTCTTCGAGAAGCTCTCTAGCTATTTATCAGACAGTTTCTCTAGGCAGCTCATGAATAGAGGCAACTAGCTTCATAGGAGTAGCCAAACAGGTACGATCTCACCAGGATCGCGACGTAAAAGTCTGGCATTCTTGGGTACGCATCTAAATAAGTAACAAAGAGAGGTGTGGGATGAGCGCTTTGCAACAACGGTTCGACGGAGGAGAGGTTGTCATCCTTGATGGTGCGACGGGCACAGAACTCGAAAGACGAGGGGCGCCGATGGACGACGCGGCGTGGGATGCGGCTGCCCTAGCGACACACCCCGACATGGTGCGTGAGGTGCACGAGGACTATATCAGGGCCGGGGTTGACGTCATCATTACCAATACTTTTGCGACGGCCAGGCATGTGCTGGAGTCGGCAGGGATGAGAGGGCAGTTCCGCGAGTTGAACATCCGCGCCGTTACGCTCGCAAAAGAGGCGCGAGAGAACGCGGCGGATGGGCCGGTCTTTATCGCGGGCTCAATTTCGACCATGTCCGCCCACGACGATCACAATTACGAGCCTCGGGCCGAGAAAGCGCGGGCCAACTACCGGGAACAGGCCGAAGTCTTGGCCGAGTCGGGGGTGGACGTGATCGCGCTAGAGATGATGCGCGATATCGAGCAGACGACCTACGCCGTGGAGGCGGCCGTCGCTATGGGGCTGCCGGTCTGGGTCGGTTTCAGCTGCAAGATCACCGAGGAGGGCACGGTTGTGCTGTGGGACGGCGAGCACACCCTGGTCGAAGCGCTAGAGATGATACCCTCTCTGGGAACCTCCCTAGTATCTATAATGCACACGCTCACCGAGGATACGCCCGCGGCCTTACGCGAGGTGAGCGAATGCTGGTCGGGTCCTGTAGGAGCGTACCCCCACTCCGGGGAGTTCATCATGCCCAACTGGCAGTTCATAGACATGATCTCCCCTGAAGATTTCGCGACGCAGGCCCAGGGGTGGCTAGAGATGGGCGTGCAGCTCATCGGCGGCTGCTGTGGCATCGGCCCAGAGCACATCCGGCTGCTCAAGGAACGGCTCCCGGAGCGCTCGTCTTAGCAAGCGGCTATATATTTCAATAAGCATGCGAGTTTCCGAGAAGACACCTTCCCGGCAGCTCGGTGAATAGAGGCGCCCCGCTCTCTATAATGGGTCCGCGATGAGAGGGAGCGTAAAACACCTCAATCCGGAGGGACTGCATAAAAACCCTGCCTATAGCCAAGCGGTAGTTACCACGGGCAACGTAAGGACGGTGTACGTCGGGGGCCAGAACGCGGTAGACGCATCCGGCGAGGTGGTCGGAAGGGGCGACATTGGAGTTCAGGCAGAACAGATCTTCAAGAACCTGGAGACGGCGTTGGAGGCCGGGGGTGCGAAGCTGGACCACGTGGTCAAGTGGAACGTCTACGTCGTACAAGGTCAGTCGCCTATGCCTGCCTTCGAAGTATTTCAGCGCGTGTGGGGCGGCCGGCCCGACCCGCCGCTGATCACCCTACTGTTCGTGTCGGGACTGGCGCAGCCAGAGTACCTAGCGGAGATCGAGGCCGTTGCTGTCGTACCAGAGGAATAGTGCGTACGTCACGATCCTAAGGTTCTGAGAAGATCTAGTATCAGCCACCTCCGAGAATGAACGCTCTCGGCAGCTCGGTGAATAGTGGCACCCCGCCTCCTAGCTTTAGGCGCAAGCCTTGTCGGAAGTGGCCGAAAATTGAGATGTATTTTGGGGCGCTTTCTCGGGCGGTTGGCGAGGGCGTTTATTTTTAGGGCCAGGCCGGGGTTAGCTCTCTCGTCTTAATTGTTTCCTAACCTGCTTGTAACAGGTTCTCAACCTCAACCGGCTACGATAAGAAGTGTCATCAACTTCCGGGCCGGAGGTACCTCAACTCCATTACACCTCCGGCCCCTTTCAGTACTTGCAGGAGGCGCGAGGTCGGCTTCTAACGAGCAGCGAAGGGGAGGGGATGCCTCGCACAACCATCCAGCACGACCGGGCAGCCTACTTCGCTGACTCTTTGCCGAGTGGGCCCTAAGCTGCCAATGCACAACTAACAGCGATCCTAATGAGGGTAGAGCTTCACCTACGGTGAAGCTCTGCTTATAACTGGTGCGCGCCGTAGTGCTAAGCCAGGTCGCTCCTAGGCCTCAAACGATCGCTGCTCGGACGGTCGCACGTTCCAGATGGCGTTTAATTAAGTACGTTTAAGGTATCCTGGCGCGGGAAGAACACTGCTTAGGGTTGACTATTTTGTGTTTCATATGTAATGTTGCACTATATAGAGCGATCCAGAGGTGGGGCAGCATGAGCCCACGGGTGAGGCTCTGGAGTGTAAAGCGGAAGAGGAGGTAGAAGTTGAAGAAGTTGATGTTGCTGGCGGCGCTGCTGGCGATGCTGGCTGTGGCAGCCATACCGGCCATCGCCCAGGTGACCCAGGAGGACGAGCAGGAGGGCGAGAGCGCCGATATTGACCAGGACTTCTCGGCCACCCAGGAGG
>DATDKT010000065.1:0-7914 GCA_036519775.1 Rubrobacteraceae bacterium | reverse complement strand
ATCGGAGGTTTGCAGGATCTCACCACGATCTACGATCCGCGGGCTACCGCGAATGCGGCGGGCGCCACCGCGCCGCTAAGCTCATCTCTCTATCTCCGAGGGTGCCTACTGCCCCTCTCGAAACGCACGCCAGATCCTAAGACCCACTAACATTGGCTCTAACACAGCCAACGCGTGTCGCTGCTAGAATCGAGGGAGGAAGGGGGTCGCCAGGTGAGCGTATCGGAGATCCTCGTAACGGGAGGGACGGGCTCGCTCGGGCGTAGGGTCGTGGACCGCCTGCGTAGTGCCGGGCGAGACGTGCGGGTGCTCAGCCGAAGCGGACGTCCCGGCACGGTCCGGGCCGATTTGCTGACGGGAGAGGGGCTCGATGAGGTTGTGGAGGGCATCGATGCCATAGTTCACTGCGCCTCGAGCCCCACCAAGACGCGTCAGACGGACGTCGAAGGAACCGAGTGTCTCCTTCGGGTAGCTGGACGGGCGGGCGTGTCGCACTTTGTCGTCATCTCGATAGTCGGCGTCGACCGAAACCCGTACTTCCCCTACTACCGAATGAAGCTTGAGGTCGAGCGGGTAATCGAAAGATCTTCCGTACCGTGGACGATCTTGAGGGCCACGCAGTTCCACGAGTTCGTGTTGAGGATAGTGCGGCTCCTGGATCGCATTCCCCTCATGATGATGCCCAGAGGTTTTCTTCTTCAGCCCATAGCTGTCGGGGAGGTCGCCGACCGCCTAGCGGAGCTGGCTCTCGCGGACCCCGCCGGGCGCGTGCCGGACGTTGGTGGCCCGGAGGTCCGGAGGTCCGGACGATGGCAGAGCTCGCGAGGGCGTACTTCGAGGGAGTCGGGCGAATACGGAGGGTTGTGGAAGTCCAGCTACCCGGCAAGACGGCGCGGGCTCTTCGTGGGGGAGCGCAACTGTGCCCGGACCGGCGGTACGGCAAGATCCGGTGGGAGGAGTTCCTGCGCCGTACCGTTCATCCACCAATGGACTAACGGGATAACGAGGAGAGGAGTTTTTATGAAGGCCGAACACGACCGGCGCCCGGCGCATCGAAGCTGGCTTCGGATCGGCTTGTTGCTCCTGGCAGCGACGGCGCTGGGCGGCTTTTGGGCCTTAATTTTGCCCCGCTCTTTCTACGAGGACTTCCCGCTCCCTGGCAGGGATTGGGTCTCGAGTTTGGGTCCCTACAACGAGCATCTCGTGCGGGACTACGGCGAGTTGAACCTCGCCCTGGGGGTGCTCCTGGTGTTCGCTGCCGTCATGCTCGAACGGAGGCTCGTGCAAGCCTCACTCGTCGCCTGGCTCGTCTACGCGGTGCCGCACTTCGTCTTCCATGTTACGCAGGTCCACCACTTCTCTTTGGGCGACAACCTGGCGCAGCTGAGCTCTCTGGGGTTTCAGGTCTTGCTACCGCTGGTCCTGCTCGCCCTTACCAGGATGCGCAGCACGTCTGTCCGTCCGGACTCCCGCGGTTCACGGCGGCTGAGCTTATGAGTTTGGAGTGGTTCATCTCGGCGGTGCTTGCGGCGACGGGGTTGAGCGTCTTCGGTCGCTTCGAAGGGAAGACACCTTTGTGGAGAAGGCTCTCGAAGTGGGCCTTCTACTTCGGGATGACGGGGGCGTTGTCGCGTTGGCCGGGACGACCCTGGACGTTTCTCTGGATCTTTGGCTTGCCCGGCATCGGGCTGTTGTTCCACGTGTGGTGGTGCACAAAGCACGGGATAGATCCCCTGACCGCAGAGCCGAAAGACAGATACTACGAACTCAGGGGTTGGGAGGGGCCCTAAAGAGCGTCCGTGAGACAAGGTTCTTGGACTCGATCTTCCGATCCCCTTGAGCGAGGGATATAGTAGTTGGTAGATCGCCCGCCGTCGAGAGCGGGAGAAAGGACGAAACCGTGGCGCAAACTCCTCAGGTGGATCTCTTCGATCCCACCTTCAAGGCGAACCCTTACCCCACCTACGCCGAGCTGCGCTCGGAGGCCCCAGTGTATCGCGCTGAGCTGCCGGACGGCCGGGGCGTGTGGTTGGTCACCCGCTACGACGACGTTGTGGCCGTCTTGAAAGACGAGCGCTTTGCGAAGGACTGGCGCAGCGCCATGACCCCTGAACAGCTCACCCAGATACCGCCGATACCGGAGGTGATGAAACCCCTAAGCGAGAACATGCTCGATAAGGACCCGCCCGATCACGAGCGGCTGCGGAGGCTGGTCTCCAAAGCGTTCACGCCGCGTTTGATCGAGCGGATGCGCCCGCGTGTTCAGGAGATCGCTGACACCCTGCTGGATGCGGTCAAAACGAAGGACAAAGGGGGGATGGACCTTATCGACGACTACGCTTTCCCGCTGCCCATAACCGTCATCGCCGAGCTGCTCGGCGTCCCCGTCGAGGACCGAAACAGGTTTCGCGAGTGGTCGGACGCCGCCGTCTCCGGGGACACGACCCAGGAGTACGTCGAGAAGATCCTGCTACCCCACATGCAAGCCTTCATCGACTACCTGCGCGCGCTTTTCGAGGAGAAGCGCGACAATCCCAAGGACGACCTCATCAGCGCGCTGGTGCTCGCGGAGGAGGCAGGCGACAGGCTCAGCGAGGACGAGCTGCTCGCCATGGTGTTCCTGCTCCTGGTCGCGGGCCACGAGACCACCGTCAACCTCATCGGCAACGGCACGCTGGCGCTGCTGCAAAACCCGGATCAGCTTCAGAAGCTGAGAGACGACCCATCGCTTATCAAACCCGCCATCGAGGAGCTCTTACGCTACGATGGGCCGGTGGAGACCTCGACCGAACGCTTTGCCAGGGAGGACGTCGCCATCGGCGATACGGTCATCCCGAAGGGCGAGATGGTGATGATCGTGATCGCGGCGGCCGACCACGACCCGGAGCGGTTCCCGGAGCCGGACGCGCTGGACATCGCCCGCGCGGACAACAGACACCTCGCGTTCGGCAAGGGCATCCACCACTGCCTGGGCGCGCCGCTCGCCCGGATGGAGGGCCAGATCGCCCTCGGCACCCTGCTGCGTCGGATGCCTGACCTGCGGCTCAAAGGTTCGCCCGAGTCGCTGACCTGGCGCCCAGGTATGGTGCTACGCGGCCTGAAAGGGTTGCCTGTAGCGTTTTAAAATCACACATAGCAATGCTGACAGATCACTGCCGTCTTTCCTATTTCTACTCCTCTCTCCGAGAGATCCAGCCCCGGTGCTTTAGGCAAAGCAAGAGACGGCAATGAGGACGCGGCAGGACGATACGACCAAGGGCTACCCCTTGCCGCCCTGAACCTTTGCCTGACGCTCTGAGAAACTAAGTGCATTTGGCTCGTAAAAATAGTGCATTTGGATCATGCATCGCCTTTCTGCCACATCGATACTTCTTGTTGGTGCAAAAGTATTGGTGGCAACTGGAGGGAGGTTGCGAGATGGAAATATATGATGCCTGGCCTGTGTACTGCGGTCCTCTTAGGTTACGATGACCCAGCAGCAGGAGAAGATCGATCTAAAACTCGCTCCTGAGCCCGAAGCTCCCCTAACCGTGCGTCGCGCCTTGGATCGGCTAGCGAATCTCTTGCCGCCCGCGAAGCTGGAGGACGTCCGGCTGGTGGTGAGCGAGCTTGTAACCAACAGCGTCCTCCACGCCGGACTTTCGCCTAAGGACCGGATCAGGGTAGTGGTGACGGTTCGGGACGGGGCGGTGCGCGGGGAGATACAGGACCCTGGCTCCGGCTTCGGCCTCCCTTCCAAACCCCAACCGCGTCCCGATTTTAGCGGCGGGTGGGGCTTGCCCATCGTTGACAGGATCTCGGACCGCTGGGGAGTCGAGCGGAACGGGATGATATCCGTTTGGTTCGAGATCTACTGAAAAAGCCGGTGCTGCGCCTCACGCGCTCACCTTCGGCCTCTAGCAGCCACGCCATGTGCAGCCAGATTGCCCCACACAAGTTCTTGAAGCCCGAGGAGATGGCGAATGTGCCAGTGGCGAGCCCCTCACGGATGTACGTGCTGAACTGCGGGTAGTAATGCTCGTTAAGGCGCATCTGAACTATCCTCCCGAGCACGTAAAACAGCCACGACCGCTTCTCCTTCCTCTACATCCTCTCCAGTTCTACTCGCCGAGCGCCGTTCTCGGTCAGCAGGGCGCGGAACCTAAGGTCGGCCTGTTTCGTACTTTGAAAACGGTACGCCCGTGATGTTTTGAGTGAGCAGGGTGAACCAGACGTTCTCCGTGGTCGTCATTAGCGGGCCTGCCGCTCGAAGCGCACCTCTCGCGTCTGCCTCAAGAGATTTTGCCCTTTCGAAAAAGTTAATGTCTTACCCCCAAGGTGTGCGTACCCGCTATAAGTGAGCGGTATTATTCTCTAAACTCTTCCCGGTCTCGCGCTCACGTGGGGTTGCCTTCCTCGGAGAGCTCGTCGGCCTCGAAGCCGCCCTCCTCAGCCTCTAGGGCCTGTAGCATATCCGCCACCAGCGCGGGCGAAGGCTCCTCCTGAAGGTGACCGCCCAGGACGAGCTGTCGTGCTACTTCTTCGGCGGACATCTCTGTAAGTTGTGGGTCGTCGAAGATAGCTTCTCGCAAGGCATCGAGTATCTCTTCGGGCCCAGGTTCGCGCTTGGGCGGGATGTAGCCGCTGCTCACAGCGCCCCCTTTCTGTTGCCTCGGCCCATTCTACTTCACCACTACCCGCTCGAAGCGCACCTCTCGCACATTGTCGGTTAGCATGGCATGAAACCACAGCTGAGGTTCTGGTGTAATCCGAGAACGGGATACTCGTAGAGTTCTAGACAACGAGCAAGACCGCCCTTAGAGACGCGCAGTCGTCTCTTACCTGGCCGCCATGCGTATCGCTCCGTCGAGACGTATGACCTCGCCGTTTAGCATCTCGTTCTCGACGATGTGCCGTACGAGAGCAGCATACTCTTCTGGCTTGCCTAAGCGGGAGGGAAAGGGAACCTGGTTGCCCAGAGACTCGCGGGCCTCTTCCGGCAGCCCGGCCATCATGGGCGTGTCGAAGATACCGGGAGCGATGGCCACGACGCGGATGCCGTAGCTCGCGAGCTCGCGCGCCAGGGGCAGGGTCAGGGAGACGACGCCACCCTTCGAAGCGGCGTAGGCCGCCTGTCCGATCTGGCCCTCGAACGCCGCGACCGAGGCAGTGTTGACTATGACGCCGCGCTCCCCGCCCTCCGTCGGCTCGTTTTCCTTCATGACGGCCGCCGCGAGCCGGGCGACGTTGAAGGTGCCTATGAGGTTGACCTGGACGACCTTGTTGAACGAGTTAAGAGCGTGCGGCCCCTCCTTTCCGAGTATCTTCTCCGCGGTCGCGACGCCGGCGCAGTTGATCACGCCGTGCAGCTCGCCGAACTCCAGGGCCGCGTCTATCGCGTCCTGCACGCTCTCTTCGTCGGCCACGTCGGTCTCGATAAAGCGGACGTTCTCGTTATTCTCGCCTTCGAGGTCAGCGACGACGACGTTCGCGCCTCCTTCAGCGAGGTTGCCGGCGACCGCGGCGCCGAGGCCCGAGCCGCCGCCGGTGACGAGAAAGGTGCCTCCTTGCGTCTCCATTAGATACGCTCCAGGATCGTGGCAGTGGACATGCCGTGGCCGATGCACATTACCTGCAACCCGAGCCGACCGTCGGTGGCTTCGAGGCCGGCGAGCATCTTGGCCATTAGGCCCGCGCCGGTGGCGCCGATGGGGTGGCCGTGCGCGATGGCGCCGCCCCAGGGGTTGACCTTATCCATATCGGGTTTCAGCTCGTCGGCCCAGGAGAGGATGACCGTCGCGAAGGCTTCGTTTATCTCGATCCAGTCGAGGTCGTTTATGCTCAGGTGTGCCTTTTTGAGCGCCAAGCGCGTCGCCGGAATCACACCGGTGAGCTGCACGGTTGGGTCGTCTCCCACCACGACGCGGGCGCGAAACTTCGCGCGGGGCTCTATGCCGTCGGCCTCGGCCCGCTCCCTCTCGCCGACGAGTATGGCCGAGGCGCCGTCGGAGATCTGGGAGGAGTTGCCGGCCGTGACCACGCCGTCGCCCTCGGTCCGGAAAACGGTCTTCAGGGAGGCCATCTTCTCGGTGTCCACGACGCCGCGGATGCCCTCGTCGCTAGTTAGCTCGATCTGGTTGCGCTGGGCGTCGAGGCCGGGGGTGGGAAGGATCTCGGCGCTCTTGTTCTCGCGCGATGCCTCGCTCGCTCGTCGGTGGCTCTCGGTGGCGAGGGCGTCTACGTCCTCGCGCGTTATCTCCCACTCATCGGCGATCCGCTCGGCGCTCTCGCCCTGGTGGACGAGCTCCTGTTTTTCGAACAGGTCCGGGTTGAGAGCCTCGTAGCCCTCCCCGATGTCGCTGAACATCGGCGCGCGGGTCATGCTCTCCACACCGGAGCCGATAGCGTAGACCATGTCGCCAGCGGCGATGGCCTGCGAGGCGAAGTGGATCGCCTGCTGGCTGGAGCCGCACATGCGGTTGAGAGAGACGGCCGGCACGGACACAGGGAAGTCCGCGAGCATCACAGCGAGACGACCGACGTTGGCGCCCTGCTCGCCGGTCTGGGTTACGGTACCATTGATCACGTCCTCCACCGCCCCCGGGTCTATTTCGGCACGCTCGACGAGGCCCTGGAGAGCGTGGGCCAGCAGGGCGTCGGGGCGCAGCTCGCGGAAGGCGCCGCCGCGGCGGGCGAACGGGGTGCGGACGGCTTCGAGGATAACCGGTTCGTTCATGTCCTATCTCCTGACGATAGGGTCGATTGTAATCTCGTTATAATACAGACGCTAAGGCAACAGCTCTCGATCAGCGACCATGATCCCGTCAGCATCGGCGTAGAGGTAGTGTCCGGGGGCAAAGGTGACCCCAGCGAAACTCACGGGCACGTCGCGCTCCCCGACACCTTCCTTGGAGCTGCGCTTAGGGACGATGTGCAGAGCCTTCACCCCGACGGTAATTTTGGAGATCTCCTCCGAGTCGCGGATGCACCCGTTGATGACTACCCCGGCCCAGCCGTTTTCGTAAGCGAACCGCGCGTGCCGCTCTCCTATCAGGGCACACCGCGGAGATCCTCCACCGTTCACGACCAGTACCCGCCTCCTCCCCTCTGTCTCCAACGTCTCGCGGACGAGCACGTTATCCTCGAACACCCTGACGGTCGCCTTCGGCCCGCAGAAAGATCCGGCATCACCGTAGTCGCGAAATAGCGGCTCGGTCACGCGCACCGACTCTTCGAACTCCTCGCAGAGATCCGGGGTCCTGAAGTTCACGGGTTCTGGAGCCTCGATGCAGTGTACAGCGATTCCACGATTATCCCCTAGCTCTCGACGACGGTAAGGGTGACGCTGCTCGGGCTTTCTGGAGCGTGGAATATCCTCTGGTGGGCTACCACGGAGCGGGACGAGTCTTTCGTGTCCTCGCCGGTATTGAGATTACGGTCCCAGCGCGGGAAGGAGCTCGAAGTTACCTCAACCCGGATGCGGTGTCCTTCGAGGAAGGTGAGGCCGGTCGCCCACAGGTCTATAACGTACTCGTATACCTCACCGGGCTCTATGAACATCGGCTGAATGGGCTTTATGATGCCGGGGGCCGGGTAGCTCTCGCGGGCGCTGGCCCGAATGATCCCGTCCGTCACGACCATCGCCCGCCCGTCCGGGTACACGTTCACGAGCCGCGCTACGAAGTCCGTATCCGGCACCGAAGAGGCAGCGTACAGGGTAACGTACACCGGCCCGATGGCCGTGTAGTCTTCCGAAAGCTCCTCGCTCGTGTACACGAGCACGTCCTGCCGCTCTTCGATAGGCCGCTGATCCCGGGGCCCCGCCCCGTAGACATCGGGCATCAGGATCGCCCCGCCGATGCTGGGCACGGGGTCTTTGGGGTCGTAGTCGTACTCGTCGGGCGGGCTACTCTCGGGCTCTTCGCGCGAGAGGAT
>DATDKT010000064.1:0-2106 GCA_036519775.1 Rubrobacteraceae bacterium | reverse complement strand
CCTCCTGGAGGCGGCGCGGCGGCACGGGGTGGGGCGTTTCGTCCAGGTCTCGACCGACGAGGTCTACGGCTCGCTTGGCCCCAGCGATCCCCCGTTCACGGAGGAGAGTCCCCTAGAGCCGAACTCCCCCTACGCGGCCTCGAAGGCCTCGGCGGATCTCTTGTGCCGGGCCTACCACGAGACCTACGGGATGCCGCTTATCGTCACACGCTGCTCTAACAACTACGGTCCCTACCAGTTCCCGGAGAAGCTCATCCCCTCGTTCATCCGCAACGCGATGCGGGAGAGGCCCGTGCCCCTCTATGGAGACGGGCTGAACGTGCGAGACTGGCTGCACGTCGAGGACCATTGCCGCGCCGTCGTCCTGGTGCTGGAGAAGGGGATTCCCGGTGAGATCTACAATATAGGTGGCGACAACGAGCACACGAACCTGGAGATAACCGAGCTCATCCTGAAGGAGTTGGGTAAGGGTGAGGATCTCATCTCCTACGTAACCGACCGCCCCGGTCACGACCGGCGCTACGCTATAAATTCCTCCCATCTTCAGACGTCGCTCGGGTGGCGTCCCAAGCATACCTTCGAGAGCGGCATCCGGCGGACGATAGAATGGTACACCGAGAACACGGAGTGGGCCTTCAAGATAACCGCCGGCGTCTCCGCCTGATAATTCACCGGCCCATACTTTTCGAGCCCGAAATTGAGCTTGAATTTAGAGGGTTTGCCGTATATGACGCCACCCAAAATGGTAGGATGCGTGGTGGTTCGTAACAGTACGGCAGGGGGTGTGCGAGCCCTTATGAACTCCGCAAATCATCGCGTTACACCTCCGGCGATACCGGACACGAGCCTCCACCAGACGGCGGTTGGCGGCCCGTGAAGGTGCTGGTCTCCGGTGGTACCGGGCTCCTCGGGCAGGGCTTTCTACGTCTCCTCCGCGAGGCCGGAGAGCACGAGGAGGTCCGGTGCTTCGTGCGCCCTACGAGCCCCGTGGAGCGCCTCGATGATCTGGAGCTCGCCTATGGTGACGCTCGGGACGTCGGTTCGATGGAGCGGGCGCTGCGCGGGACCGACGCCTTCGTGCACCTTGCGGGGATACAGTACGCGCCGAGGGTGCTGGAGGCGATGCGGCGAGCCGGGGTGGAGAGGCTCGTGGTCGTGAGCAGCACGAGCGCCCACTCGCGCTTCGAGTCTCGGTCCGCGCCGCGCCTTACGAACGAGGCACTCTTGCCGGGGAGTGGGCTCCGCTGGACGGTGGTGCGTCCTACCATGATCTACGGCTCCGAGCTCGACCACAACATGCACAAGCTTCTGCGCTTCCTCGCCCGCTCGCCCCTCTTCCCCCTCTTCGGCAGCGGGGAGAACCTCTGGCAGCCGGTCTACTATGAGGACCTGGCGCGCGGCCTGTACACCGCCCTGACGAAACCAGGGACGGAAGGCCAGACTTACGATCTACCCGGCCTCAGGCCCCTGACGTACCTGGAGCTGGTGCGCACAGCGGCGGGCGCTTTGGGCAAGAAGGCACGCATCGTGCGCCTCCCGGCCGAGCCGGTGCGGTGGGCGCTTCAGGTGGCCGAGGCGCTGCGGCTGCCGCTGCCGGTAGGCTCCGAGCAGGTTCTGAGGCTACGGGAGGATAAGGCCTACCCCTACGATAAGGCGAGGAAAGAGCTGGGTTACGCTCCCCGCGCCTTCAAGGAAGGGATAGCTCTGGAGGTCGGGCGGTTACGCGAGATCGGGCTGGTGGGCTGAGGAGTGGCCGGGACGGTAGTGAGCGCCGTGGGGGTGGCATTCCTGGTGACGCTCGCCCTGGTACCCGTGCTCGTAAGGTTCGCCATCGGGCGAGACCTGCTCGACGTACCCAACGCTCGCAGCTCGCACGAGGTTCCCACCCCCAGGCTCGGCGGCCTCGCCGTGATCGCCGGCGTCTGGGCTGCCTCGCCATTTATTAGCGATACCTTCCTCTTTCTCGCCGCCGCGACCCTGGCGGGGCTCGTCGGCGTGCTAGACGACTTCGTGGACCTGCCGTTCTGGATGAAGGCCGCCGGTCAGGCGACGGTCGCCTTTATCCTATTGTTTCTGGTGCCGCCCCCGATCAGCCTCGCCGCGGGA
>DATDKT010000063.1:0-2929 GCA_036519775.1 Rubrobacteraceae bacterium | reverse complement strand
CTTTTTGCAGTACCAGATGTGGTGTTGAGGCGATGGGGGTTACAAAGTGCAGTGCCCATACTGTGACTACCAGGACACGAAGGTGATCGACAGCCGGCTTTCGGAGGGTAAGGACGCCATTCGGCGGCGGCGGGAGTGCCTTGCGTGCGAGAAGCGGTTCACTACGTACGAGCGTCGGGAGCCTCTGAGGCTCATGGTTTTGAAGCGGGACGGGACGCGGGAGCCTTTTGATCGGGCCAAGCTACACGCGGGGTTGACGAAGGCGTGCGCCAAGCGGCCGGTTCCGGAAGAGGATATCGAGGTCGTGGTGGACGAGATCGAGGCCGAGCTCCGTGAGCGCCGCAGGCACGAGGTTACGAGCAGGCGCCTCGGTGATATGGCGCTCTTGCGCTTGAGGAAGATGGACATGGTTTCGTACCTCAGGTTCGCCTCGGTGTACAGGCAGTACACGGACGTGGACCAGTTCCGATCCGAGTTGGTGAGGCTGGCGGGCTCGGGCAGGTAGACCCTTCACCTTCGCGCGAGCTTTGCCGGGCGTGGTGGGGGAGCGCCCACCCGGCGACCGTTCGGGGAGAAAATTTGGTTGGTATCCGGCGTTTGGCCGGTAAAATTCGTTGGTAGACCAAGGGAGGACGACGCAAGGAATGGAGATCGGGCGAGATAGGCGAATAGGGGTGGATCTCTCAGAGAACGCTATCGCGGTTCTTAAGAAGCGCTATCTGAAGAAGAACGAGCGCGGCGAGGCCGTCGAGGAGCCTATGAATATGTTCCGCCGCGTGGCGGGGAACATCGCCGAGGGTGAGTTCCGCTTTAAGGAGGGCGAAGAGGCACAGCGGCTCTACGAGGAGTCCAGCGAGAGGTTCTTACGGCTCATGTTGAGCCGTAAATTCATGCCGAACTCGCCCACCTTGATGAACGCCGGGAGGGAGCTGCAGCAGCTCTCGGCGTGCTTCGTCTTGCCGGTCGAGGATTCTATAGACGGTATCTACGATACCCTGAAGCATCAGGCCGTCATCCACAAGAGTGGGGGAGGGACCGGTTTCGGCTTCAGCCGCCTCAGGCCCAAGAACGACCTTGTGAAGAGCACGATGGGGGTCTCCTCGGGGCCGGTCTCGTTCATGGCTATCTACGACGCCTCGACCGATAAGATCAAGCAGGGCGGGACCCGGCGCGGGGCGAACATGGGCATCTTGCGGGTGGACCACCCGGACATCGAAGAGTTCATCACCTGCAAGAACGACAACGACCAGATCAACAACTTCAACATCTCCGTGGCCATCACCGACGCCTTTATGGAGGCCGTCGAGGAGGACACGGACTTCGACCTCGTCAACCCCAGAGACGGTGAGGTCGTCGAGACGGTGCGGGCGCGGGACCTGTTCTCGAAGATAGTCGAAGGTGCGTGGCTCAACGGCGAGCCGGGTGTGGTGTTCATAGACAAGATCAACGCCGACAACCCGACGCCGCAGTTCCCTATAGAGTCCACGAACCCGTGCTCAGAGGCGCACCTGCCACCCTACGACTCGTGCAACCTCGGCTCGATCAACCTGGAGCGGTTCTATCGCGATGAGGCCGGAGACGTGGACTGGGAAGACCTCAGGGAGACGGTCCACACGGCGATACGCTTCCTCGACAACGTCATCGAGGTGAACAGCTACCCGCTCCCCGAGATCGACGAGATGAGCCGGGGCAACCGCCGCATCGGGCTCGGCGTCATGGGCTTCGCCGACCTCCTCATAAAGCTCGGCATCACCTACGACTCCGAGGAGGGGTTGACGTTCGCCGAGAGGGTCATGAAGTTCGTCGACGACGAGGCGTGGGAGGCGAGCCGCGCTCTGGCCGAGGAGCGAGGCGTGATGCCGCACTACGAGGGCTCCCGGCACGAGGCGCGCGGGGACAGGGTCCGCAACGCGACCGTCACGACCATAGCGCCTACGGGGACTATCTCGATCATCGCGGGCTGCTCCGGCGGCATAGAGCCGCTCTTCGCCGTCGCCTTCATGCGCCGTCAAGCGGATATGGAGCTGCCCGACGTGAACCCAGAGTTCGTGAAGCTCGCCAGAGAGCGGGGCTTCTACTCCGAGGACCTGATGAAGAAAGTCGCCGAGCACGGCAGCGTGCGTAACATACCGGAGGTCCCGGAGGACGTTCGGAGCGTGTGGGTGACCTCGCACGACATCACGTCCGAGTGGCACGTTAGGATGCAGGCGGCGTTCCAGAAGCACACCTCGATGGGCATCTCCAAGACCATTAACCTCCCGAACGAGGCAACCACCAAGGACGTCGAGGACGCCTACCGGTTCGCCTACTCTTTAGGGTGCAAGGCGATGGCGGTCTACCGCGACGGCTCGCGCGACGCGCAGGTCCTCTCCACGGGCAAGACCCAGGCCCAGACGCTGCCGACCAACCCCGGCGAGGTCGAGGTCATCAAGCACGTCTCCCTGGCTGAGGCCAGAAACGGCCGCCCACGCACCCTCTCCGGGGTGACGAAGAAGATGCAGACCGGCCACGGTCCGATGTACGTCACCATGAACGACGACGAGTTTGGACCCAGGGAGTGCTTTATCATCCTGGGCAAGCCCGGGGGGACGGCGGCGGCCTTCTCGGACGCCCTAGGACGTATGATCTCGCTGGCCATGACCCACGGCGCGCAGCCCGCCGAGATCGTGCACCAGCTACGCGGTATCCAAGACGGCCACCCCGCCGGCGTTGGCCCGAACGCCGTCCTCTCCGTCCCCGACGGTGTTGCCCGCTCTATGGCCGAGCACTACCTCGTCGAAGATAGCCCCGCCGATACAAAGAGCCTCCCCGTCATAGGAGCCTGCCCGGACTGCTCTGGCGGCCTCACCAAGCAGGAGGGCTGCATCGTCTGCCACTCCTGCGGCTACTCGAAGTGCAACTAACCTTAAAGTAGAGCGTCATAGAAGGG
>DATDKT010000062.1:0-15211 GCA_036519775.1 Rubrobacteraceae bacterium | reverse complement strand
TCGCAACTACTCTACGAAGTTAAAGATCAAAAGCACCCGGTCGAGGATCGTGGGCGCCGTCGCCAGAGACCCCATCTCGAAGACCGCCAGCATACTCGTCCCCACTGAGAAGAACAGCATCCGACCGTCACGAGCAGCGCGAGCGTGGCCCCGTAGTACACGACCTTCTCCGCCTGGTTCAGGCTCTTCACCAGGAGCGGCCTCTCCTCACCGCTCGCTTCCCTCGAACCCCTATCCGTCAATGTAGAAAGTGACGCCGTTTGGTCATGATCAACGCAACTCCCCATTCCTCCGCCGCCCGCACGACCTCCTCGTCGCGCTTGGAGCCGCCGGGCTGTATGACCGCCCTTACGCCGGCCCCGGTTAACGACTCGAGCCCATCGGCGAACGGGAAGAAGGCGTCGCTCGCCGCCACAGCTCCCATCGCCCTCTCGCCCGCCTTCTTGACCGCGAGGTGCGCCGCCTCCACCCGGCTCGTCTGGCCCGCGCCGATGCCGACCACCGCCTCGTCCTTCGCAAGCACGATGGCGTTGCTCTTGACGCTCTTGGCGACCTTCCAGGCGAAGAGGAGGTCGGAGAGCTCCGCCGCAGTCGGCTGCCTGCTCGTGACGAGTTCGTACCCGGAGTCGTCCTCGACGCGATCGGACTGCTGGAGCAGAAGCCCCCCCGTCACATGCTTGGCGGATAGCTCGGGACGAGCTAGGGCTCCAGCTTTCAAGAGGATCATGTTCGGCTTCGCCGAGAAGACCTCACGCGCCTCAGCGTCGAAGTCCGGGGCGATAAGGACTTCGGTGAAGACCTTCGAGATCTCCGCCGCAAGCTCCCCATCTACAGATACACTCAGCGCCACGATGCCGCCGAAGGCGGAGATTGGGTCGGAGGCGAAGGCCTTCCTGTATGCTTCCGCGAGATCTCCGGCGAGCGCCGCTCCGCAAGGGTTGGCGTGCTTGACGATGACCGCCGCCGGGTCGCCTCCTTCGGAGAGGTCGGCCAGGACCGTCCGCGCAGCGTCCACGTCGTAGAGGTTGTTGAAGGAGAGCTCCCGTCCCTGCAACAGTTCCACGGCGGAGAGCAGGTGCTCCTCCCCACTCCCGGCGTAGTAGGCCGCCTCCTGGTGCGGGTTCTCGCCGTAGCGCAAAGAGAGCTCGCGCTTGTACCACCTCGTCAAGACCTCCGGGAAGCGTTCGTTTTGCGGCGCGGCTCCGTCGGTAGTCTCCCCCTCGGTCTGTTGGGTGAGCCACCGGGCTATGGCGGTGTCGTACCCGGCGGTCCTGCGAAAAGCTTCGAGAGCGAGGCGCCTCCTCGTCTCCAAGGAGACCTCGCCGAGCTCGAGCTCTGATGCGACCTCCTCGTAGAGTGAGGGCGAGGAGACGACCACGACCGACTGGAAGTTCTTTGCCGCCGCTCGAAGCATCGTGGGGCCGCCTATGTCTATCTGCTCTACGGCCTCCTTCTCCGAAGCCCCGTCCGCCACGGTCTGCTCGAATGGGTACAGGTTCACGCAGACGAGGTCTATCGGTCCTATGTCGTGGTCCACGAGCTCCACGACCTGGTTCGGGTCTTCGAGGTCGGCCAGTATCCCACCATGTATCCTCGGGTGAAGCGTCTTTACCCTGCCACCCAACATCTCCGGAGCACCGGTGACCTTCGAGACCGGGACGACGGGGACCTGCGCCTCTTCCAACACCCTGGCCGTCCCGCCAGTCGAGATGATCTCGAACTCCATCTCGTGAAGCTTTCTCGCGAACTCCACGAGCCCGCTCTTGTCCGAGACCGAGATGAGCGCCCGGCGTTTCATGCCTCCACCCTTCCCCAAAAGTAGTTCGCGACAGCTTCCACGAGCAGTTCGTGCTCGACCGGGTGCAGACGCTCTAGCAACGACTCCTCCGTATCGTCTGGCAGAACGGGCACCTCTTTTTGCAAGATCTCCGGCCCCGCATCCACCTCCTCGACCATGAAGTGTACCGTCACTCCCGTCCTCTCGACACCGGCCTCCAAAGTCCTCTTCACGGCGTGGAGCCCCTTGAACTCTGGCAGGAGCGAGGGGTGCACGTTAATGACCGCCGGGAACCGCTCCAGGAAAGCGGGCGTGAGTATCCGCATGTACCCTGCCCCCACCACAAGCCTCACGTCGTACCGAGAGATCCTACCTGAAAGCTCAAGGTCAAACGCCTTCCGCGACGCGAAGTCCTCCGGGTCCACGTGCTCGACCGGCACCCCCGCCCGCCGCGCCCGCTCGAACGCGGACGCCTCCCCCCTATCGCCGGCCACCACCACGAGCTCCCGCGGGTAGGCGTCCAAGAGTGCCTGCAGGTTCGTCCCCGACCCCGAGGCGAGCACCGCGAACCGCGACCCTTCCGGCAGCGGCTCAGGAGACAAACTCCACCCCCGGCTCGGCCACAACCTCCCCGATACGCCGTGCGTCACACCCCACGCCCCGTAATACCTCCAGCGCTCTCTCCGACTCGCCGCCTGGCACGACAGTGCAGAAGCCCACTCCGAGGTTGAAGACCCGGCGCATCTCCTCCTCCGGGATGCCGCCCAGAGCGCGTATAAAGCCGAAGACCTGCGGCTCCTCCCAGGCCGAAGGGTAGAGGCGCGCCCCTAAGCCTCCGAGGGCGCGCGGCAGGTTGCCGGGAAGGCCGCCGCCGGTGACGTGGGCCATGCCCCGCACCCCGACTGCTCCTTGGAGGGCGAGGACCTCGCGCACGTGGACTCGGTGCGGCACGAGGTACACCTCCCCGATCGTGTGGTCGAAGCCCTCCGGCGTCTCCGAGTACGAGAGGCCCTCGTCTTCGAGCACCTGGCGGGCGAGCGTGTAACCGTTCGTGTGCAACCCGCTCGACGGCAGCCCGATCACGGCGTCTCGTACCTCCACCCCCTCGCCGGTCACGACCTCCCCCCTCTCACAAGCCCCCACGCATACCCCGACCACCTCGAAGTCGCCCTCGCCGTAGAGCCCCGGCATCTCCGCTGTCTCCCCGCCCACCAGGGAGATCCCCAGAGCCCGACAGGCCTCCGCAGCTCCGCGGACGACCTCGGCAACGTTTTCAGGGTCCAGCCTCCCACTGGCGACGTAGTCGAGAAAGAGGATCGGCCTCGCGCCGGTGGCGAGGACGTCGTTGGCACAGTGGTTGACGATGTCCACGCCTATCGAGCCGTAGCATCCCAGCTCTTTCGCGACTAGTACCTTGGTCCCGACACCATCTATGGTCGAGGCGAGAACCGGATCTGTGTAATCCGAGAGGGCATACAGGCCGGCGAAACCGCCGCCGTACGGGACGACCTCCGGGCCGTGCGTCTCTTCCACGGCGGCGCGCATCATCTCCGCAGCCCGGTCCCCCCTCTCTATGGAGACGCCCGCCGCCTCGTAGGGAGAGGTACCTGGCCCTTCGACCACGCCTACCTCTCCCCCGCCACTGCATCCGCGACGGCGTTCTCCAGGGCGAACTTGGCCGCGGCGCCGGGGATGGGGTAGTCGCCGTCGAAGCAAGCCCTGCACAATCGGTTCCCCTTCTGCTCGGTGGCCTTCGTCATGCCCTCGACGGAGAGGTAAGCCAGGGTCGTCGCCCCGGTCTGCTCTCGGATCTCCGCGACCGTAAAGTTCGCGCCGACGAGGTTTCTGGTGCTGTCCATGTCTATGCCGTAGTAGCAGGGGCCCGTGACCGGTGGCGAGGAGACACGGAAGTGGACCTCCGCGGCGCCGGCCTCGAAGAGTATCCTAACGAGCTTGCGAGCCGTATTCCCCCGCACGATAGAGTCGTCTATCACCACCACGCGCTTCCCCGAGATGATGCTGGGCAATGGGTTCAGCTTCAGGCGTAACCCGAGCTGGCGCATGCTATCCGCCGGTTGGATAAACGTCCGGCCCACGTAGCGGTTCTTTATCAGGCCCTCCGCGTACGGTATTCCGCTCCTCTGCGAGTAGCCTACCGCTGCCATTATCCCCGAGTCCGGCACCGGGATGACCACGTCGGCCTCGGCGGGGGCCTCTTCGGCCAGGATCTCGCCCATCCTCTGGCGGGCGTGCGCGATCTCACGCCCGTCGAAGCGCGAGTCGGGGCGAGCGAAGTACACGTACTCGAAGACGCAGAGGGAGCGGCGCGCCTCCTCCGCCCGGTAGCTCTTTAGCCCCTCGTCGTCGATCACGACGACCTCACCCGGCTCTATCTCCCTTAAGAGAGGGGCGCCGATGATGTCGAGGCCGCAGGTCTCACTGGAGACGGCGTAGCCGCCCTCTATCTCGCCGATGCAGAGGGGACGGAAGCCGTGCGGATCTCGGAAAGCGACGAGTTTGTCCCGGAAGATCATGGCAACCGAGTACGCCCCCTCTAGACGCCCCATCGCCCGCAAGATTGCCTCCTTGACCGTCCTCCCCTTCTCGAGCTCCCCGACCGCGCACGCCGCGATGGCCGCCGTGTCTGATGTGGACTCGAAGGAGAATCCCTCCTCCTCCAGCTCTTGCCTCAGGGCGGCGGCGTTGACGAGGTTGCCGTTGTGGGCGACGAAGACGTTTACGTCACCCCGGCCATGGAACTCTGGCTGGGCGTTCTCCCAGGAGGCCGATCCGGTGGTGGAGTAGCGGACGTGCCCGAGGACTATGTAGCCAGGCTCCAGGGTGGCAAGCTTCCGCTCGTCGAAGACCTGCGAGACGAGGCCCATGTCGCGCATCGCCACCGTCCGCTCCCCGTCGGAGACGGCGATGCCGGCGGACTCCTGTCCCCGGTGCTGCAGCGCGTACAGTCCGAAGTAGGCGCGCTGTGCCAGCTCTCCCTCGAGCTCGCGAGAGTACAGCCCGAATACCCCGCAGGCCTCCTTCGGCTTGTCCGCGTCGTCGAAGCTACCCAATCTGGCCTCCTTCAGGGGCGTACCGCTCGAACAGGTCCCGCTCGTAAGCCCTGCTTAGTTCGTCCAGTCCTAGATCAACGAGTCCGCCAATCCTCAACCTCTCCCCACCCGTGTATCCGATCCGTGAGTAGCGTACCCCCCTCAGATGCTCCTCCAACCCCCTGAGTCGCGCCTCCGGTACCGCAAGTAGGATGCATCCTCCAGTCTCCCCGTAGACGATCACGTCTTGCCGCCTGCCGGAAAGCAGCCGCACCTCTGCCCCTATACCGGCTTCGCCAGCGAGCACCATCTCCGTGAGCGCGACGGCGAGCCCGCCACCCGAGAGGTCGTGGGCCGTATCTACAACACCCGCGTAGATGCTCCGCCGCACAGCGTCCGCTACCGCCTTCTCGGACGTTAGATCCGGCACAGGAGGCGTGCCGGCTACTCGTCCGTGCGCTACCTCCAAGTAGTCCGAGCCGTCCACAACGGGCCGGAAATCGCCGACGAGCACGACCACGTCACCTTCCCGCTCTATGCTAGGCGTCGCGCGGCGAGATACATCCTCGAAGATACCGACCATCCCCACGGCCGGCGTCGGGTAGACGGCACCGCCCCCGGTCTCGTTGTAGAGGCTGACGTTCCCGCTTACGACGGGGGTCTCCAAGACCTCGCACGCCTCGGCTATCCCTTCTATGCAGGAGGCGAACTGGTAGTAAGCGTAGGGCTTCTCGGGGCTGCCGAAGTTCAAGCAGTCGGTGAGGGCTACGGGCAAGGCGCCCACGCAAGAGAGGTTTCTATAGGCTTCGGCGACGGCGGCCGCCCCGCCCCCCTTCGGGTCCAGGTAGCAGTAACGCCCCCGACAATCGGTGGTTACGGCGAAGCCCAAAGGGGTGCCTTTTATTCGCACAACCGCAGCGTCGGCGCCGGGTAGGACTACGGTATTGGCGCCGACCTGGTGATCGTACTGCTCGTACACCGAGCGCCGTGAGCACAGAGCGGGGTGGGCGAGCATGTCGACTAGGACCGCCCCGTAGTCTCGCGGTTCGGGCAACTCTTCGAGCTCGAGCCTCTGAGCTTCTCCGGCATAGGAAGGTGGAACGACCTCGCGCTCGTAGACCGGGGCGTCGGCGAGGTGGTGGGCGGGCACGGTGCCGACCAGCTCGCCTGCGTGCAGGATGCGGAGATCGCCCTGCTCGGCAACGCGGCCCACGACGGCGGCTTCGAGCTCGTACCGTTCCGCTACACGTAAGACTTCTTCGGCCTTGTCAGGCTCTACAATAGCGAGCATGCGCTCCTGGGACTCGGAGATGAGGATCTCCCAGGGCTCCATGCCCGCTTCTCGCAAGGGAACCAGGGCCACGTCTATCTCAATCCCGACGCCGCCCTTGGCCGCCATCTCGGAGGCCGAAGAGGTTATCCCCGCAGCGCCCAGGTCCTGCAGCGAGACGAGCAGGTCCTCCTCCAGCAGCCTCAGAGAGCACTCCACGAGCATCTTCCCGGCGAACGGGTCTCCGACTTGCACGTTGGGCCGCCTCTCCTCGGTCTCCTCGGTCAGCTCGTCGGAGGCGAAGGTGGCACCGTGAATGCCGTCGCGTCCGGTCTTCGCCCCGAAGAGGATCACGAGGTTGCCCTCCCCCGCAGCCCGCGCCCGGACGAGGCTCTCGGAGCGGACGAGCCCCACGCACATCGCGTTCACCAGTGGGTTCCCAGAGTAAGCGGGGGAGAATTCGACCTCGCCACCCACGGTCGGTACCCCTACGGCATTGCCGTATCCCCCGATGCCGCGCACGACCTCCCGGAAGAGGTAGCGGTTCCTCTCATCGTTCAGGGGCCCGAACCTGAGCGAGTTCAAGAGGGCGACGGGCCTCGCCCCCATCGCCAGAATATCCCGGATGATGCCGCCGACGCCGGTCGCCGCCCCCTCGTAGGGTTCGACCGCCGAAGGGTGGTTGTGGCTCTCCATTTTGAAGGCGAGCGCCCACCCATCGCCGACCTCGACCACCCCCGCATTCTCCCCCGGCCCCTGCAACACCCGCACGCCTTCGTTCGGCAACCGCTTGAGAAGCGGCCGCGAGTTCTTGTAGCCGCAGTGCTCGCTCCACATCACGCTAAAGAGCGAGAGCTCCAGGTAGTTCGGCGCCCGGCCCATAAGCTCCAGGATGCGGTCGTACTCGAAGTTCGAGAGACCTAGAGAGGTATACGTCTCCTGTATGTTCAAACCCTTACTCCCGCGAACTGGAGGACGGACTCAAACACCTTCAGCCCTTTGTCGGAGCCCAAAGCCTCCTCGGAGAAGCGTTCGGGGTGAGGCATGAGTCCGACGACGTTGCGCCCCTCGCTGCAGATGCCGGCGATGTCGTTCAGCGAACCGTTGGGATTATCCAAGTAACGCAGCACGACGCGCCCCTCGTCTTCGAGCGACGAGATCGTCTTCTCGCCTGCGAAGTAGTTACCCTCGTTGTGGGCGACGGGCAGGGTCAGCTCGCCGCCCGGCTCGTAGAGGGCGGTCCAGGGCGTATCTACTGACTCGAAGCGCACAGGCGTGCGCGTACACACGAAGCGCATACTGGTATTTCGTAGGAGCGCGCCGGGGAGGAGGTGTGCCTCGGTGAGTATCTGAAAGCCGTTGCAGATGCCAAGGATAGGGCCTCCGCTCTTCGCGAACTCTTCGAGCGATCCCATTACCTTAGAGAAGCGGGCAATGGCGCCAGGCCTGAGGTAGTCGCCGTAGGAGAAGCCACCCGGCACCACGACGGCGTCCACTCCCTTCAGGCTCGCGTCGGCGTGCCACAGCTCCACAGGTTCGGCGCCGGCAAGCTCTATCGCGTACAGTGCGTCGCGGTCGCAGTTAGAACCCGGGAAGATCGTTACCCCGATCCTCAAGAGAGCACCTCCCACTCGTACTCCTCGACCGTCGGGTTCGCGAGGAGGCGCCGGCACATGCCCTCTACCTCGTCCGCGGACTCGACCTCCATCTCTATGAGGCGACCGATATGGACGCTGTCTACGCCCTCGAAACCCAGGGCCGGTAGGGCGCGGCGGACGGCCTCTCCCTGCGGGTCGAGGATGCCACTCTTGGGACGAACGAGTACGCGGACCTTCAATCCACCGCACCCCTTTCCTTGATCTCGGTGACCCGCCAGAGTACCTCGGCGTAGGCCTCTTCGACACCGCCCATGTCGTGCCGGAAGCGGTCCTTATCCAGCTTCTCGCCGGTCTCCTTGTCCCAGAAGCGGCAGGTGTCCGGGCTGATCTCGTCGGCCAGCAACAATCGCCCCTCGGCATCACGTCCAACCTCTATCTTGAAGTCCACGAGCGTTATGCCACGCGCGTCAAAGAAGGGAGCCAGGACCTGGTTGACCTTCAGGGCCAGCTCCTCACAGAACTCCAGGTCCTCGTCCGAGACGCCGAGCTCCCGGAAGTGGTACCAGTTGAGCATTGGGTCGCCAAGGTCGTCATCTTTATAAAACAGCTCGACTATCGGGGCCTTTAGCTTGCGCCCTTCTTCGAAACCCAGCAACCTGGAGAGAGAGCCGGCGGCAACGTTCCGGACCACGATCTCGACCGGCAGCATCGTGAGCCTCTTCGTCTTTATGATGGTCTCACCGACCTGCTCGATGAAGTGGGTCCGGATGCCGCGCTCTTCCAGGTAAGCGAAGATTGCAGCGCTCATCGTCGCGTTGGTCTTACCCTTATCCTTCCACGAGCCTCGCTTCTGCGCGTTGAACGCCGTCGCGTCATCCTTGTAGCGGTGCAGGAGCACCCCCTCTTCGTCGATGACGAAGACCTTTTTGGCCTTACCCTCGTAGAGCAGCTCCTCAGACATCCTCGAGCCTCCTTCTCAGGTCTTTCACGCGGTCGAAGACGACGTTCAGGTTCCGCAGCGCATACGACGGGTCGAAGAGGCCATCCAGGTTCTCGCCGAGCCTGTTTCGGACCTCGTCGTCGGCCTGCAGGAGCTCCCGGAAGCCACCCTCGCCCTCCCAGACCCGCATCGCAGTTCCCTGCACGACCGCGTACGCCTTGTCGCGCCCCATTCCGGCCTCTACGAGGGCGAGTAGCACGCGCCCCGAGTATACGATTCCGCCGCCGAGGTCGAGGTTCTTGCGCATCCGCTCCTCGTCCACCTGAAGACCACGAAGGATGCGCTGCATGGTGCGTAGCATGTAGTGGGCGAGGGTGGTCGAGTCGGGGAGGACCACCCTCTCGGCGGAGGAGTGGGAGATGTCCCTCTCCTGCCAGAGGGCGTTGTTCTCGAAGCCCACCCCAGCGTAGCCTCGGAGGAGACGAGCCATACCGCAGAGACGCTCAGCCAGAATCGGGTTCCTCTTGTGCGGCATGGCGGAGGAGCCTTTCTGGCCGCGACCGAACGGTTCGGCCAGCTCTCTAACCTCGGTGCGCTGGGCGCCCCGGATCTCCAGGGCTATCTTCTCCAGCGTGGAGCCGAGGATCGCCAGGGCCGAGAGGACCTCGGCGTGGCGGTCGCGCTGGACCACCTGGGTCGAGGCCGGTGCCGGTTTAAGGCCGAGCCCCTCGCAAGTCAGGGCCTCGACCTTGGGGTTCACGTTGGAATAGACGCCGACGGCGCCGGAGATCTTGCCGACGGCGGCTACCTCTTGGGCGTGAACCAGCCGCTCCAGATTCCGCTCCATCTCGAAAGCCCATACCGCTATCTTGTGCCCCAAAGTAGTGGGCTCGGCGTGGACCCCGTGCGTCCGGCCCACCATCACCGTACCGCGATGCCCCAGCGCCATCTCGCAGAGCAAGCCGGCGAGCGATTTCGCCTCCTCTCGGACGAGCTGCAAAGCCTCCTTTAGCTGGAGAGCGCCGGCGGTGTCGATGACGTCCGAGGAGGTGAGGCCGAAGTGGAAGTGGCGGGCGACGGTGGCGACGCCCCGCTCCGCCACCGTCTCCGAGACGGCGGTCACGAAAGCGATGACGTCGTGGTTCGTCTCTTCCTCGATCTCCTGTATGCGCTGAGTGGTGAAGTCTGCCTTTTCGGCGAGTTCTTCCACCTCTTCCGCTGGAACCTCGCCCAAAAACGCCCGGGCGCGGCAGACGGCGAGCTCGACCCTGAGCCAGGCGCGGAACTTCGCCTCCTCGTTCCAGAGGGCCGCCATCTCGGGGAGGGTGTAGCGTTCGATCACGGGCTGGCGTCCTCCGGCTCCTCCGCGAGGTGGGGGTCGGAGAGGGCAAGAATCTGGGCGTTCGGAACGGCAGCGACAAACATGTTTAGTTTGCCGCCAACGAGCATATCCGCGAGTGGTGTCAAAGCTCCTCCAACTCCAGAGCTTCCTGGGCTATGTCGGTCCGGTATTGCATACTGGGGAAGTGTATAAGCTCGACGGCGGCGTAGGCGCGAGCGCGGGCTTCTAGGACGGATTCTCCCGTACCGACCACGTTAAGGACGCGTCCGCCGTCGGTGTAGAGGCCGCCCTCATCCATGCGGGTGGCCGCGTGGTAGACACGGATGCCCGGCAAGCCGAAAAGGTTCTCAAGGCCGGAGATCTCGTCCCCTGTCACGGGGGATTCGGGGTACCCTTCGGAGGCGAGGACCACGCACACGGCCTTCTCGGTGGACCAGGAGATCTCACGCCCCCCGAGGTCCTCCTCCACGCACGCCACCATAAGCTCCAGCAGGTCTGTCTCTATCCGGGGCAGGAGCGCCTGGGTCTCTGGATCGCCGAAGCGGCAGTTGAACTCGAGCGCCTTTGGTCCCTCGTCCGTGATCATGACACCGGCGTACAGGAGGCCCACGTAGGGCGCGCCGATGAGGGCGAGCTGGTGGACGGTGGGGGTTATGATCTCTTCCAGGATCGTCGTGTAGGTCGCGGAGTCCATCCACATGGTCGGGGAGTATGCCCCCATCCCACCCGTATTCGGTCCCTCGCCGCCGTCTTCGAGGCGCTTGTAGTCCTGAGCGGGGACGAACGGCAGTATGTTGCGCCCGTCGGCAAGCGCGAAGACGGAGGCCTCCCTGCCCGTCAGGTACTCCTCGACAATCAAACGCTCCCCCGCCGACCCGAACGCTCCTTCGAACACGTCGCGCACGGCATCCTCGGCCTCCTCGTAGGAGTCCGCGATGGTAACGCCCTTGCCCGCGGCCAGGCCGTCCACCTTGACGACGACGGGGTAGCCGTCCCCAGGGGGAAGCGAGCGGAGATAGGCGAGCGCCGCTGCCTCCCGGTCGAAGACCTCAGATCGGGCGGTCGGGACGCCGGCGTGTTGCATAATCTTCTTGGCGAAGATCTTCGAGCCCTCAATGCGGGCCGCAGCGCGCGAGGGACCGAAGACCTTCAAGCCCGCCTCCCAGAAAGCCTCAGCGATTCCGCCGACGAGCGGCGCCTCGGGGCCTACGATGGTGAGGTCTACGGCGACCGTTCTGGCGAAGTTGCGCAGGGAGATCAGATCGTCCACGGGGATGTCCACGAGCTCGGCCACCGAGGCCATACCAGGGTTGCCAGGGGCGGCGAAGATCTCCTCTGTCCGCGAGCTCTGCGAGAGGGCCTCGACCAGCGCATGCTCGCGCCCACCGCTCCCTACTACGAGCAGGCGCACAGCTTCAAGCCTTTACCCTCTCGACTATCGCCTGGTCCCGCTCGGGACCGACGCTAATCATACGCAGAGGCGCCCCTACCCCTTCTTCGACGAAGGAGACGAAGGTCCGCGCCTCCTCGGGCAACTCCTCTCTTCTCCGGCACCCCGTAACGTCAACGCCCCAACCGGGGAACGACTCGTAGATCGGGTGGGCGTGGTGCAGGTCGGTCTGGTGCATCGGGAAGTCGACAACCCTCTGGCCGTCGAGCTCGTACCCCACGCACACCTTCACCTCCTCGACCGCAGAGAGCACGTCGACCATCGTGAGGGCAAGGCCGTTGATTCCGTTTACCGAAGCCGAAAACTTTACCGCCACGAGGTCCAGCCACCCGCACCGCCGTGGCCGGCCTGTGGTGGCCCCATACTCGTTGCCGACCTGCCTCAAAGTCTCCCCCGTCTCGTCGAAGAGCTCCGTCGGGAAGGGGCCATCTCCTACTCTCGTCGTGTAAGCCTTCGTCACCCCGATCACCTCATCAAGAAGGGTGGGCGGTATCCCCGCCCCAATGCAAGCCCCGCCCGCCGAGGGGTTCGAAGAGGTAACGAACGGGTAGGTGCCGAAGTCGTTGTCCAGGAGCGTCGCCTGCGCCCCCTCCAATAGCACGGGCTCCCCCCGGCCGAGAGCGTCTCGCAAGAGCGCGCCGGTGTCCACCACCATCGGTTCCAAGAGCTCGCGGAAGGAGAGGATGTAGGAGGCGAGCTCATCCGGGTCATAAGGCTCCTCGCCGTAGACGTTGGTGATCGCGGAATTCTTCTCGCGCAGGGCGGACTTTAGCTTCTGGCGCAGTATCCCCTCGTCGAAGACGTCCTGGGTGCGAACGCCGACACGTGCGATCTTGTCCTCATAAGCAGGTCCGATGCCGCGGTTGGTCGTGCCTATCTTCGCTTTTCCAAGAGCCTTCTCGCGATATCCGTCGAGCTGGATGTGGTAGGGCAGTATGAGGTGTGCCCGCCCGTCTACCTTCAAGCGGTCCTCCACCTCGATCCCACGCCCCTCTAGCATCGAGACCTCTTCGGCCAGAACTTCAGGGTTCACCACTACCCCGTTGCCGATGGTACACACCACGCCCTCGCGCACGATCCCCGAGGGGATCAAGTGCACCACGAACTCCTCCTCGCCGACCCGGATCGTGTGTCCCGCGTTGTTCCCCCCAGAGTAACGGGCCACGTATCTGGCGTCAGCCGCCAGAGCGTCGCAGACCCGGCCCTTGCCCTCGTCCCCCCACGCCAGGCCCAGAACGACCGTCGCGCTCACGTGATCACCTCAAAATTCTTGTGTCCGGGTAGGGAGAATCGGCCGAGGGAGCGTGCGATGCGCTGTGTAGCCTCGCGTCCTTGCAGCACTACCGCAATGTAGCATAGAAAGACCGCATTTTGAATCCACCTTAAACGCGCCTGGCGAGGGCTCTTAGAAAACGCTACAGGGTGCCAGCTTTGTTACATCCTAAGGTTCCCTGCTGGAGCGCGAAAAAAGGAAGTCCAGGATCACGAACCCCCCGAAGAAGAAGGCGGCGATGACGGCGAAGAACCCTATGATACCCAGCAAAAGATAGAGAGTCTCCAAAACCCGCCCTTTCGTGTGTTCACTTCCCGCGGGGTTTAGAAGCCCCGCGAAAGTCGGGACGGCCGGATTCGAACCGGCGACCACTCGGCCCCCAGCCGAGTGCGCTACCTGACTGCGCCACGTCCCGACGCTCGCACCTTCGCGATTGCGAAGATCATACCAGACAGATCCGATGCTATCATCGGGCGCGTGGCGCGGGCTGCGACGTACATCAGGACCGACCCGGAGGGAAAGCTTCCTTCCGCATGGGAGCAACGCGAGGCCCTCGAAGCCTATGCCACGAGGGAACAGTACGAGATCGTGGCCTCTTACGAGGATCTCGAGGCCCCGGGCTTTCTCCTCTATCACCGCCTCGACCTGAAGCGCGCGATCGCTAACATCAAAGAGGAGGAGGATTGGGAGGTCCTTCTCGTCGCCCACCCCCGCTGCGTCTCGGATACGGAGTCGGCCGTGCACGAGCTCGTCCACAAGTTCTCCCTCTACAACAACCGTCTGGAGTGCCCGGTGCGTAGCTGGGAGGAATTCCTCTCGGCGATGAAGTCCTACCGGCGAGAGATGAGCCGCCGCTAAAGGGCCATAACCGGGAAGAAACGGTTGAAACGCGAACGGCGTCGGGTAGTATAGTCGGGTGGGCTTTCTGCTGACGCTTCTGCTGGTGGTGATCGGGCTTCTATTGCTCCTGCTGTCGCTCGCGGTGGTCGCGTTCGGTATTTACACAGCGCTCGACGAGCGCCACCGCGAGCGCGGGATCTTTTTGGCCGTCTGGTGGGTTCCGGCGGTGGCCGCCTCCATCGGCATCCTCATGCGAGACTCGGTGACCTTCACCGTCGGTGTACTCTGCTTCGTCGTCGCGGGGACGGCTCTCGTGCTGGATCTCCGTAGCACCCGGAAACCCGCCAGGCAGAGGCCGGCCAGACAGAAGCCCACCGGGCAAGAGCCTGTGGGGCAAGAGCCTGTGGGGCAAGAGCCCACCGAACAAAGGCCGGCGAGGAGCAGGAGACCCGGGGGCGCCAGAAAGCCCACTCTCTACGAGAGCGCGAAGCGCCGGATCTCCAACAAGATCAAGGAATACCGCAAGACCATCTCTTGAGGAGGACCGGCCCGAAGAGCAACACACTAGTGCGCTAAAGCATCTCGTACGGACTGGAGGAGGTTGGGGGGTTTGGAGGGAGGGGTGTTACGGTGCCGCTGCTGCGGACGATACTCGCGTTTATGATCTTCGTGATCCTGGCTCACCTGGGGCTCGTCTACTCGGAGATAGACGAGAATCTGAACGGTCTCACGAGCGGCATCTATAGCCTGGGCAGGCTCCTCGAAACACCGGCCGGTGTCGTCCTCGACGCTCTACCCACCTCCGGCGAGCAGCGTCAGAGCATCGAGGAGGGCGGCCTCTACTTCGTCGGCTTCGCCGCCGTCGCCCTCTACTTCATCCTCTTCTTGCTGCTGGGCCTCGGGCGAAGGTAACCTGCTCGCGTGAGAAGTCAGAAGGATACCGTATACTTAACGGAACTATAACCTCAATAAAGCGGAGGCTTCGTCGTGACCTTGTTCGGGAAGGCGCACATAAAAGCGCGGGAACCATACTTCCCGTGGGCGCATAGGAGATGCAATGATCGAGTTTAGAGGCGTCAGCAAGACATATCCTGGCTCAGAGAGGCCGGTGGTCAACGATCTCTCCTTCGAGGTGCTCGACGGGGAGATTTGCGTTTTGGTGGGTCCTTCGGGTTGCGGCAAGACGACGAGCATGCGTATGATCAACCGCCTCATAGAACCAACGAGCGGCGAGATTCTGATAGACGGCGAGCCGAACACAGCCATTAGCGGCACAAAACTCAGACGCCACATCGGATACGCGATCCAGCAGATAGGCCTCTTCCCCCACCGCACTATCGCCGCCAACATCGCCACCGTCCCGCAGCTTCTGGGGTGGGAGAAGGACCACATATCGGTCAGGGTGGACGAGCTTTTGGAGCTCGTGGGTCTCGACCCAGACCAGTACCGGGACCGCTACCCGGCCGAGCTCTCCGGCGGCCAGCAACAAAGGGTGGGCGTCGCGCGGGCGATGGCGGCCGACCCTCCGATTATGCTCATGGACGAGCCGTTCGGGGCGGTCGACCCGATCACGCGCCACAGGTTACAGGACGAGTTCTTGCGCATACAGAGCGAGATCAAGAAAACCATCGTCTTCGTCACCCACGACATAGACGAGGCAATAAAGATGGG
>DATDKT010000061.1:0-4957 GCA_036519775.1 Rubrobacteraceae bacterium | reverse complement strand
GTGCCGGAGATCTCGCCAAAGGTGTGACCCGGGGTGGCCGAGAGCACCACGTCCCCACACCGGGGCGAGAGGAGGCACCCCCACAGACGCTCTAGGGCGTCCGGGTACTCACCATACCGGATCCCACCCTTCACGAACTCCATGTCGAGGGTGCGTGGGTCGCCGGAGAGGTTCCACACCCGGCCCGCGGGGTCCCGCGCCCCGTCCCTCGAACCGTTTCCGGCCTCTTCTTTGGGACGGAACCTGATCTCCCGCCCCAACCTCCGAACCACGGCCCAGCCATCCTCGCACCAGGCGGCGAGGTCGATGCCGCGGCGGGAGAGCAGGTCCGCGACGACCTCCGCGTAGTCTACGCCCTCTGCCAGGTAGAGAAAAGCCGACCGACCGTTGGGGACCGCCACTATCTCCGTCCCGAATCCAAACCGGGCCCGGACCCCGACGCTCGCCCTGTCGCCGAGGATGCGCCCGAGCCGGACGTAGCGGCGCCTGTCCGGCAAGAGGGGTGTGTGCCCATGGTCCGAGAGTGCGAGGATCGCATACTCCTCCAGCGCTTTCTCCGGGCCGCCCGCAGCCTCGAACATGTCCGCCACGTAGCCATCGAGGGTAACCACGTACTCCCGTTGCGCTGCGATACCCCTGTGATGAGCGACGGAGTCACCCTTGAAGAAGTACACAACCGTGAAGGGCGCGGCCTTCTCCTCGAGGAGCACGGCCCCGACCCCGGCCGCATACACATCGTTGATCCCTACCGAGCGCCTCCAGCCCCCAACCCCCTCTCGGCCGTGCAGACCCGTGTCGCGGCTGTAGAACAGGTCGCCCATGTAGTATTCCTTCGGTCCTTCGACCGAAGTGTCCAGGAGCTCGCTACGACGCGCGACGTTCTTGAAGCCCTTGACGCTCCTCAGCTGTATCGGGTGCTCGTGCGGTCCGCGCCTGACCGGGAAGTTTACGCAGGCGCTGTCCACGCCATAGGAGTCGTGCAGCGTCTCGAAGATCGTCGGCGCGTCGAGATCGTCCCGGTTCATCCTGAAGACGTTGTTGTGGAAGACTTTAAGGGGGCCGGTCGAGATCACCGTCTCCCTCTTCGCCCCGTAGACGACGAGCCGTTTCTCTTGGCGGTCGTACCAAGCGTGGCCCAGGATGCCGCTTCCGGACGGCAGGGTCCCGGTGGCTATCGCCGCCGTCGCCGCCGGCGTGATACTCGGGAAGACCGAAACCGCATCCCAGACCGCCTCTCCCCTCTCGGCGAGTAATCCGAGCGTCGGTGCATCCTCGTCCCGGATCGCCGCCCGCAGAACGTCCGGCCGGATACCGTCGAGCACCAGGAGCAGCACGGGCTTGGGACCGGTAGCGGTACCGTTGGTTGGAATGTCGTTAGCGTTGCGCAAGGCTCGTCGATTGTACTCGAAATGCGGTCCGAGGAGCTTGTACCTATAGAAGCCTCTTTTAGCTTTTTTGGAGAGTCTCTCCTCTGATCCTCAACACAAAGCTAGCTGTGCCAAGATAGCCCGCGTCCGCAGCTCCTAGCTCGCCGCAATGACCTCGGGCATGAGACCGCGCAGGAAGCGACCGGTATGCGACTCCTCGACCCGCGCCACCTCCTCGGGGGTGCCTACAGCGACGATCTCTCCGCCCCCGTCCCCGCCCTCCGGGCCAAGGTCTATGACGTGGTCAGCAGACCGGATCACGTCGAGGTTGTGCTCGATAACGATGACGGTGTTGCCGGTGTCTACCAAGCGGTGCAGGATGCTCAGGAGCTTCTCGACGTCGGCGAAGTGGAGGCCCGTCGTAGGCTCGTCGAGGATGTAGAGCGTCTTGCCGGTCGCCCTTTTTCCTAGCTCGCTAGCGAGCTTTACTCTTTGCGCCTCGCCGCCGGAGAGGGTGGTGGCAGGCTGTCCGAGCCGGATGTAGCCAAGACCGACATCCCTCAGGGTGTACATGCGGCGTGAGATGGCGGGCACGGGAGCGAAGAACTCGCAGGCCTCGTCCACGGTCATCTCCAGCACGTTGGCGATACTCTTGCCCTTGTAGGTGACGCGCAGGGTCTCGGCGTTGTAGCGGCGGCCCTTGCAGACCTCGCACGGCACGTAAACGTCCGGAAGGAAGTGCATCTCTATCCGGATCTGCCCATCCCCCCGGCACGCCTCGCAGCGCCCACCCTTGACGTTGAAGGAGAACCGGCCAGGCTTGTAGCCCCTTATCTTCGCCTCGGGCGTGGCCGCGAAGAGCTGTCTTATGTGATCGAAGACCTTGGTGTAGGTCGCGGGGTTGGAGCGTGGTGTCCTCCCGATAGGACTCTGGTCTATGTCTATGACCTTGTCTATCTCCTCCACACCCCTAAGCCCTGCGTGCCGACCTGGACGATGCTTGCCGCGGTTCACGGCGTTAGCGAGGGCTTTATAGAGGATCTCGTTCACCAGCGTGCTCTTCCCCGAACCCGAGACGCCCGTTATGCACGTGAAGACCCCCAGCGGGAACTCCACGTTCACACCCTTGAGGTTGTGCTCCATCGCACCGAGGAGCTCGACCGCCCCGGTCGGCTCCCGCCTCTGCTCGGGCGGTTCGATGCGGCGCCGACCGGAGAGGAAGTCGCCGGTCACGGACCGCTCCTCGTCCTCTACGTCCTCGATGCTGCCCTGCGCCACGATCTCGCCGCCGTGAACCCCCGCCCCCGGACCCACATCCAACAAGTAGTCCGCCGCCCGGATCGTCTCCTCGTCGTGCTCGACGACTATAAGGGTGTTCCCGAGATCTCGGAGCTTCGTGAGGGTCGCGAGCAACCTCCGGTTGTCCCGCTGGTGCAGCCCGATGGAGGGCTCGTCGAGGACGTACAAGACGCCGACCAGCCCGCTCCCGACCTGGCTAGCGAGCCTTATCCTCTGCGCCTCGCCGCCCGAGAGCGTCCCCGCCGAACGGCTCAGGGTGAGATATCCCAGGCCCACGTCCACGAGGAAGCCGAGCCTCTCCCGGATCTCTTTGACGACCCTCTCGGCGATCAACCACTCCCGCGGGGTGAACTCGACCGCCTCGAAGAACCCCTGCGCCTCCATGACGCTGAGCTCCGTGAACTCGTAGATGCTCCTCTCCCCCACCGTCACGGCCAGGGCCTCGGGCCGAAGGCGAGCTCCCTTGCACTTCGGGCAAGGGACGTGGCTCATGAACTCCTCTATCTTCTCGCGCCGGTACTCGGAGTCGGTCTCGACGTAACGCTTCTCGAGGTTCCCGACGACCCCGTCGAAGCGGCTCATGTACTGCCGCCGGCGCCCGTAGCGGTTGCGGTAGGAGACGTAGATCCTCTCATCGTCCGTCCCATGGAGGATGAGTTTCTTGTGCTCCTCGGGTAGGTCGCACCAACGGGTGTCGAGGTCTATCTCGTACTTCTCGGCGAGCCCCTGAAAGACGCTCCCGTGATACTCGGTCTGAGAGTTGGCCCACGGCACCACGGCGCCCTCGTTCACGCTCAGGTCCTCGTTCGGCACGACGAGGACCGGGTCTATCTCCAGCCGGCTCCCCAGGCCGTCACAGCGGGAGCAGGCCCCGTGCGGGCTGTTGAACGAGAACGTCCTCGGCTGTATCTCCGCGATCGAAGCCCCGCAGTTCGTGCACGTGAAGGTCTCGGAGAAGAGCATCGACTCACCACCCGCCCCGTCCCTCTCGACCGTCTCCACAAGCATGAGCCCCTCCGCGAGCCCCAGAGCGGTCTCCACCGAGTCCGTGAGCCTGCGCTCCATCCCCTCGCGAACCACGAGTCGGTCCACGACTACCTCGACGTCGTGCTTGTAGTTCTTGTCCAGGTTCAACTCGACCGGCAGCTCGTGAAGCTCACCGTCCACCCGTACCCTCGCGTAGCCCTGCTCCGCCAGGTCCGCGAAGAGCTTACCGTACTCGCCCTTGCGTCCCCGGACCACGGGCGCGAGTATCATGAAGCGGGTCTTCTCCGGTAGCTCCAGCACCTTCTCTACCATCTGCTGCGGCGTCGAGGAGGCCACCGGGAAACCGCAGACGTGGCAATGGGGACGTCCGGCGCGCGCGTAGAGGAGGCGGAGGTAATCGTAGATCTCCGTGACGGTCGCCACCGTCGAGCGCGGGTTGTTGCTCGTCGTCTTCTGGTCAATGGAGACGGCCGGGGAGAGGCCGTCTATGTGGTCCACGTCCGGCTTGTCCATCTGTCCGAGGAACTGCCGGGCGTAGGCGGAGAGGCTCTCGACGTAGCGCCGCTGGCCCTCGGCGTAGATGGTGTCGAAGGCCAGAGAAGACTTGCCGCTCCCGGAGAGGCCGGTCACGACGACCATTACATCGCGCGGCAGGGAGACGCTCACGTTCTTCAGGTTGTGCTCGCGCGCCCCCCGCACGACGATCCGGTTCTCGGCGATCTTCGGCCACCCCTTTTCAAAGGTTGCTTTTACAAAAGTATACGGCCCCCTTTGGGGAGGCCAAGTGCGTAATCGCTTTCTTGAAATTTTATCACTCACGACTGATCGTATGGGCGCCGGAGAGCTGCCGGCTTATGGGCTCGCGGCCTATTACCTTTCCTGGGAGGAGCCGCATTTTTGGCCTTTCGTCTAAGGTATTCACACCACCCTCGCGCCTAGAATTAGACCGTAAGGTTCTACTGGGGCTCGGGCCCCTCGCGGTAGGAGAGGAGGCACACGGCATGACGGCGTGGGAATGGCAGGTGTGGAGGTGCTTCGACAGCAGCAGGGAGACCTTCGAGGAGAGGGGCTGGGAGTACAGGCTCTCCGGGGGTGGCGGCAACGAGGCGCTGCCGCTCCTGGCGGAGTCCGGCGACTACTACATCGCGTTCTTCGAGAGGGACTCCGGTACGGGCGTGTGCTGGTTCGAGCTGCGCGACAAGGCCCGGCGCAGGATGATGCTCATACGAGAGATGGAGAACATACCGACGCCGGCAAGGGCCGCGGAGTTGCTCGCGAACCACGGCGTCCCGCTGGACACGGTA
>DATDKT010000060.1:0-3633 GCA_036519775.1 Rubrobacteraceae bacterium | reverse complement strand
CCCCGATTACTCCAAGTGGATTACCTACAAGAAGGTGAAGGAGGACGGGAAGATCGTCTTTGACGACGTCTTCCATAAGGACGTCTACGAGCCTTTGGTGGACGAGAAGGGGAAAGTCATCCGGCCTGACTCAGAGGAGGCCAAGCCAGCACCCGCCAACCCCTAGGCTAGGGCTTGCCGGTAGGCGGTCGAAGGAGAGCCCGGAAGAAGCCTAACAATCAACCGCGTGGGGCGCGTAACCGCAGCGTCGAGCATAAGTATTCTCAGGGTGACACGCGGGAGTGTTCACTCGGACAGGTCAAAGTTATCGTGGCAACGCCTGGTTCATGCTACCCGCATACAACACCGCATCGTCAGAAACCAACCGCCGAGGAGGAGGCTGCCAGCACCGGCTCCGGGTCGTAGTCCACAGGCGCCGGCACGAAGGGAGGGCGCACTGTCCCCATGGGAGTCCCGTGCCGGGTCTCGGCGAGCTTCTTCAAGACCGCGGCGGAGGCGTACTCCTTGGTCATCTCCCGCGCCTTCTGGAGCCTCTCGGAGAGGGCCTTGCCCCCGGCCTCGTCGCCCGCCTCCACCTTTCGGTGCATCTCCAGGATCTCCTCGGGGATGAAGTTGGCTAGAGCCGAGATTACGCCCTGCGCCCCGAGGTTTAGCTTCTGCCAGAGATCGTCCTCGGTCCCGAGGAGTACGCCCTTACCCGTTCTCAGCAGAGCCTCGGTGTACTCCGTTTCTCCCCCCGAGTCTTTGGCGCCCCAGACCGGGAGGTCTGTGACCACCTCTTCAGGAACAGGGACGGCGTACTTGGGGATATGGTAGATGATCACAGGGTGGCGGGTCGCTTTGAGCACCGGCTCGTAGAAACGCTTCAAGCCATCGGCAGCAGCTGGCTTGAAGTAATAGGGCGGCAGGACCACAACGGCGCTCAAGGGATAGTCCTCCAGAGCGTGGAGCATCTCCAGGGTATCGGGCAGGTTGCCCTGCATGACGGAGGGTATGACCTGGACGGAGAGCTCCCTCTCGAAGAGCGCCTCCAACACCGCTAGCTTCTCTCGCAGCGCCACCGAAGGCCCCTCTCCGTTGGTGCCAAAAGGTATGAGGCCCCGCACCCCCCTCTCCCCCAACCAGGCCGCGTGCGCGAGATAAGCGCCGACGTCTACTTCAAGGGAGTCCTCCTTGAACGGGGTCACGTTCGCCACGTACACGCCTTCTATCTTCTGCACTCTCGCCTCTCTTTCGGTCTTTCTCTTATGTTACCGCTCATCTCCCCAACGCCTCCTTGCCCTCCAGGAAATTCCGGAGCTCCTTCTCGTCCGGCAGACCTTCGTAGTCCCCCAGAGTCGCCACGCTCATCGCGCCCATCGCGTTGGCGAGGCGCAGGCGCTCCTCCGGTCCCCATTCCCACAAGTGACCGGCGAGGTACCCCGCGTTAAAGGCATCGCCCGCTCCGACGGGGTCCACTTCGGGGACGTCGAAGTTGGGCTGTTCGAGGATGCGCTCCTCGAAAAGGAGCATGCTCCCGTCGCCCCCGCGTTTGAGCACCACCTCTTGCGGCCCCTTCTCCACCAGCTCCTGGACAAACTCCTTATCGTCCCTCTCCCAGAGTGCCCGAGCCTCCTCGTCGCCAACGAAGAGCAGGTCCACCTCGGGCAGCAGTTCCTCCACGAAACCCTTCGCGCGCTGCGGGGACCAGAGCTTCGAGCGGTAGTTGACGTCGAAGCTCACCCGTACTCCGGCCCGGCGGGCCTCTCGCGCCGCCCACCAGGTAAAGGCGCGGCATTCGTCAGAGAGGGCGGGGGTGATGCCGGTCAGGTGCAGAAAATGCGTTCCCTCGAGATAGTCGGGGTCGAAGGCGTCGGGGGCCATGGTAGAGGCGGCGGAGCCCCAGCGGTAGTAGTAGACCTGCCCTCCCATGGCGAGCCTCTCGCGCAAATACAACCCGGTCGGATACTCCTCCAGCCGGCGCACCCGCGAGACGTCTACCCCTTCTCCCCGGATACGGTCCAGAACGAGTTGGCCAGGTTCGTCTTCCCCCAGGCAACTCACCCATCCGGCGGAGACACCGAGGCGGGAGAGAGCGATAGCCAGATTGGATTCGGCCCCACCAATCCTCAGTTCCAGACTAGCGGCGTGCCGGAGGCGACCCGGCTGAGCGGGGGTCCCGAGGACCATCGTCTCGCCGGCCGTGATCACTTCTACTGTCGCTCTCATACCGAACCTAGTTTTACCCCGCGAGAGGGCGCCGCAAGCAGACGCCGCTATCGGTAGTGTCACGTCGCCGGTCGAGCCGCACCTCCAGGCTCCGCGACCGTTTGCGCAGTACCTTGCGGCTACGCCGGCATTTGCGGCACCATTACGTGAGGAACTCAAGAAAGGAGCCCTTATGGACCCGCTCCCGAGCCGGGCCGAAAAACGGTGAAAATATCCTCCGTGGAACTGTTCAAGGTGCCACCCCGCTGGCTGTTTCTGAAGGTCTCCACCGACGAAGTCATCTCGGGCTGGGGCGAGCCCATCGTCGAGGGGCGAGCCGAGACCGTGCGGGCGGCGGTAGAGGAGATGTCCGAGTACCTTATCGGAAATGATCCGTTCAGGATCGAGGACCACTTCCAGGTACTCTACCGCGGGGGCTTCTACCGGGGAGGGCCGATCCTGACCAGCGCGCTCTCGGGGATCGAGCAGGCCCTCTGGGACATCAAAGGCAAGGCCCTCAACGTCCCCGTCTACGAGCTCTTGGGTGGGGCGGCTCGCGAGAAGATGCGGGTCTACAACTGGATCGGGGGCGACCGTCCGATGGACGTTGCGGAGGCAGCCAGAGCACAAATGGAAGCGGGGTTCACCGCCGTCAAGATGAACGCGACTGAGGAGCTCCACTACATAGACTCCCATGCCAAGCTCGATGCGGCCGTCGAACGGCTCGCGGCCGTGCGCGAGGCGGGTGGCCCGGACCTGGATATCGGAATAGATTTCCACGGGCGGGTACACAAGGGCACGGCGAAGGCCCTCGCGCGCGAGCTGGATACCTACAATCCGATGTTTATCGAGGAGCCGGTCCTGCCAGAGAACACCGAATCCTTGCGCGAGGTCGCCCGCCACACCACGACCCCGATAGCTCTGGGCGAACGGCTGTACACCCGCTGGGGCTTCAAGGGCGTGCTGGCGGACGGCTACGTGGACATCGTGCAGCCCGACCTCTCGCACGCCGGGGGCATCCTGGAGACGCGCAAGATCTCCGCGATGGCCGAGGCCTATGACGTGGCGGTCGCCCCGCACTGCCCTCTGGGCCCCATCGCGCTCGCCGCCTCCCTGCAGCTCGACGCCTGCACGCCCAACGCCATAATCCAGGAGCAGTCTTTAGGCATCCACTACAACGAGGGGAGCGACCTCCTGGACTACCTGAAGGACCCGGCCGTCTTCGCCTACGAGAGAGGCTACGTAGCGGTCCCCGTAGGACCGGGCCTGGGGATAGAGATAGACGAAGAGAAGGTCCGGGAGGCGGCGAAGGTCGGTCACCACTGGAGGAACCCTGTGTGGCGCAACGAGGACGGCACCATGGCGGAGTGGTAGCTACGGAGTTGCCGAAGAGCGCTAGTCATCGGGGCGCCTCTTGACGCGCCCCCGGTGACGAGCGCTCTTTGG
>DATDKT010000059.1:0-22132 GCA_036519775.1 Rubrobacteraceae bacterium | reverse complement strand
GTCATTCTCGCCCCTTTCCTGCTCTCTTTCCGCCGTTATTGCTTCGTTTCTACTGAGGGAAGGTTATCCTCTGATGCAGTGGCCTGGCATCGGCCAACGGGCCGAAAAACAGTGCAAGAAAGCGGAGACATCTTTGGCCGTTTGTAACAAATTGTGGCACTCAAGCAATAGTTTGGTAGCCTGTGGCCAGAAGGCTAGAAGCGGCTCCCTAACGAATAACGTACAAGAAGTGAGACGGGAGGTCACGACGTGCCCCTGGTGATCACCGAAGACACTAGCATAGACTACGATATTCACGGCGAGGGGCCACCCCTGATCCTGATCAATGGCTTGGGCTTTGGGCGTTGGGGGTGGTTCAGGCAGATCCCGGCCTTCTCACGCCATTTCAGCACAATCACCTTTGATGTGCGGGGGGAACGTAACCTGCGCAACGGCGTCGCCGACCTCACAGCCGACGTGGTGGCACTTCTGGAGCATCTTGGCGTAAGGAAGACCCACCTCCTGGGCACCTCTCTAGGTGGTTTCGTCGCCCAGGAGCTGGCGCTAGAGAGACCCGACCTCGTCGACCGGCTGGTCCTCGTCTGCACGAGCTACGGTCGTGCGGGTCCTGAGAACATCTCCCCATGGGCGATGAAGGACATGATCGGGTGGCCCTCGTTGAGTATCGAAGGCGCGGTCCGGCGCGGCCTAGAGACGGCCACCTCCGGGGCCTACCGCGCCGAGCGCCCTGAGGAGTTCGAGGAGATAGTCCGCTGGCGCCTTGCCGACTCGCCGTCGCTGTCCGCCTACTATCAGCAGATGAGGGCCGGCGCCCGATTCGACGCCTCCCGCGACGTTGGGAGCATAACCTCCCCGACACTCGTGATCCACGGCGCCAATGACCGTTACGTGCCTGTCGCTAACGCTGCCGCCCTCGCCGAGGCCCTCCCGGACGCCAAGCTGCGCGTCTTCGACGACGCGGGCCACCTGATCTTCATCGAGCGGTTTGCTGACGTCAACAGGGAGGTGGTCACCTTCCTCAAGCCCCTACAAACCCGAAAGAGATGGGCTGCGTAGGACGCCGACTAAGAGCTTCTAGCGGAATGCCGTAGCCGCTCTTAGATTCCGCCTGGAGTAGCCTTGTACACCCAGACCTCTACTTCTTCGGCCTCTGCCTCGTCTGCACTCGACTACGATCTGTTGCCCACCGCGAGCAGGGCACCGCCTCGTGGCGCTCGTACCACCGCTCGTGGAGGAGGTTCGTAGAGGAGGCCAGGGCGAGCCGCATCGCCACCAATCAGTAGCTGCTCACAGCCGAAGGCAGCGTATACCAGTGCACTAACCTGGACACCAACCCGCCACAAACAACAGCGAACACTCAGGAACATAATTCGTCAGAATTTAGCTTATTTGCAGGCCATTTTTGAACCACTAGGAACGGGGGTGAACCTATAACCCAGGACTTAGAATCAGTATAGTGTAGGTTCGAGTCCCACCGCCCCTACTGAGGAGAGTGCTGTTTTGCGGTAGCGCCCAGGAGATGTTTTGGTGGCGGTTTATGACGCCCTTCGGCTCTGTCGCGTATCTTGGTTGCACCACCACCGACGCGCTGATAACATCATATAATAGATTGGTCATACCTATCACCTGAAGAATAGGGGAAGGCTGGAAGTGTAGATTGGAGGCGGGAGTGCACAAATTCCTGATCCACAAAAGGGGCGACCATGTGGGTGTGGCCACCTCGGATATTGGGTTTGGTGAGTCGGTGGTTGGAGTGTACATGGATAACGACTCGATGGTCGAGGTGCAGGCGCGGGGTGAGGTGCCGCTGGGACACAAGATCGCGGTCGAGACGTGTGAGCCAGGCGGGGCGGTGATCGAGTACGGGGTCCAGATCGGCAAGGCGCCTGAGGGTCTCGAGGTGGGGGACTACGTGCACACGCACAACCTGAAGAGCGCGAGGTGGTAAGGGTGGAGCAGAGAGAACTCTTGGGGTATCGGCGGGAGAACCGCAGGGTCGGCGTCCGCAACCACGTGGTGATCCTGCCGGTGGATGACATCTCCAACGCGGCCTGCGAGGCAGTGGCGAGCCACATCAAGGGTACGCTTGCATTGCCGCACTCTTATGGTCGGCTGCAGTACGGTGCGGATCTGGAGTTGCACTTCCGGACTATGATCGGCATCGGCTCCAACCCCAACGTCGCCGCTGCCGTGGTGATCGGTATAGAGGAGAACTGGACGAGGAAGATCGCCGACGGCATCGCCGAGACCGGCAAACCCGTCGCGGCGTTCTCCATAGAAGGACACGGCGACCTGGAGACCGTTCGGCGCGCCTCCTGGAAGGCCAAGGAGTCCGTGCAATGGGCCTCGGAGCTAGAGCGGGAGCTGGTCGATATCGAGGACCTCACGGTCAGCATCAAATGTGGGGAATCAGACACCACGACCGGGCTTGGGTCCTGTCCGACGGTGGGCGTGGCCGTAGACCGGCTCGTGGACGAGGGAGCCACGGTCTTCTTCGGGGAGACCTCCGAGCTAACCGGGGGCGAGCACCTGATCGCCGACAGGATGGCGACCCCGAAGCTTAAAGAGAGATTCATGGAGACCTACACTAGCTACGTCTCCTTTATCGAGTCACAGGCCGCCGACCTCTTGGGCTCGCAGCCGACGCAGGGCAACATCGCCGGGGGCCTGTCCACGATAGAGGAGAAGGCTCTGGGCAACATCGAGAAGACCGGCACCAAGGAGGTTATTGGAGTGCTGGAACCGGCCGAAGCTCCGCAGAACGGCCCCGGACTCTACTTCATGGACAGCTCTTCGGCAGCCGCAGAGCATGTGACGTTGATGGCCGCCGGTGGCGCGGTACTGCACATGTTCCCCACGGGGCAGGGCAACGTAATCGGCAACCCCGTCGTGCCGGTGATAAAAGTCTCCGCCAACCCCAAGACGATTGCGACCATGGCCGAGCACATAGACGTAGACGTGAGCGGTCTGCTCAGCAGGGAGCTTAGGTTGCCCCAAGCTGGGGATCTCCTCCTGGACTTCCTGGGGAGGACGGTCAATGGGAGGATTACCTCGGCGGAGGCTTTGGGCCACCGCGAGTTCACGATGACCAAGCTCTACCCGAGCGCGTAGTAGACTCGCGCGGCTCTCGGCGCGATGAACATTCTGGTGACCGAGCTGATCTGGCCGGAAGGCCTCGACGAGCTCGAAGCCTCTGGCTGCGTAGCGTACGACCCAGACCTGTGGAGAGACCCTCGGAGGTTGCGGAAAGAGGTCGAAATCGTCGACGCTCTCATCGTCCGTAACCAGACCAGGGTAGACGCCGCGCTACTTGAGAGCGGGGCATCTCTGAAGGTAATCGGGCGTCTGGGCGTGGGCCTGGACAACATCGATTTAGCGGCGGCCAGGGATCGGGAAATCCCCGCGAACCTTCGCTCTGCGTGGTCGGCCCATAGGAGAAGCATGACCGTTACTCGCTACGACCCGGTGGAGCTAACGCGTTTCTGCGGGGAGGTCTTCGTGAGCCTGACAATGCCACGAGAGGACGCGGAGGTCGTGGCGGACTCCCTCGTGCGGGCTAATCTGGAGGGAGCGGACAGCAATGGCATGAGCCGGCTGCCGATCTACGCCCAGCGGATACGAGAAGGCAGGATCTCGGCACAGCCGCAAATCGGCGTGGATAGGTCCGGTTCCGTGCTACGCGTGGACGGCGGGAACGCTCTGGGCCAGGTGGCATCCTACCATGCTATAGAGGCCGCATTTCCGGTGGCTAGAGAGACGGGAATTGTGGGGGTTGCGGTTCGCAACAGCAACCACTTCGGTACGGCCGCCTATTACTGCCAGATGGCCTGCCGGGAGGGCATGCCCCTGATAGCAACGACCAACTCGCGCCGGGAATCGCTCCGTGGGGCGGCAAGAAAGCATACTTTGGCACCAACCCCATAGCTTTCGGCTTCCCGACTCGGTGGGAGCCGCCCGTGATCGTGGACATGTCCTCCAGCGTGGTGGCGCGCGGCAGGATCATGCTCGCCGCCACGGAAGGGCAGACGATACCCGAAGGATGGGCGATAGACGAGGAAGGGGTAGAGACCACGGACGCCGTCGCTGCCCTCAAAGGAGCCGTGCTTCCGCTCGGCGGGGCAAAGGGCTACGCTTTAGCGATGGCGGTGGAGATAATGTCCGGGGTTCTCTCCGGGGCCGCGTTCGGGCCTCACGTCAACAACCTCTTCAAAGACGACGTCCCGCCGGCCAACGTGGGTCACAGCTTTATCGTGCTCGACATCGCGCGCTGGATACCACTCGAGGATTACTACACGCGGATGGATCAGTTCCTGGAGGAGGTCAAGGCGGTACCCCGCGTCAGAGAGGTGGAGGAGGTCTTCTACCCTGGAGAGCGCCGGTACCTTTCTTATCTCGAAAAGACGAAGGAGGGTGTAGCTCTACCTGCCGCGGTGCAGGAGGAGTTGGACCGGCTCGCCGTCGAGTGCGGTATTGCCTTCCCTTCGCTTGCCGGCACAGTCTGATTTCTCGATGGAATCGAGCGTCTTATCCGATTACGCTTCTGTTACCTCATCGTCTACGTAGTAGTGTGCTCTGGTCTCGCTGACGGTCTCCTGCCCCAGTGCGGCCGACACGCAGCTCTTCCCAGGCAGGCTCTCCCATAAAACGCGGTCCGGCTCTGAGCTATGCCCTACCTTTAAAAGAATACTATTCAGGCTTCCGTACCGTTCGACTGGCAGAGTAACGCCATAGGGGCCGATCCGGCAGGTACCTAAAGCAGCCTCTCGTCCTACTTCGACCAGGGAGCCGGAAACCTCGTCTCTCGACCACCGCCGGGATACATATGCTCCTAGGAGGGACACGAGGGTAGCCAGACCTAGAACGAGCGACAATCTCGCGAACTTTCCGTAGGATTTGAGGCCGGGCAAAATCTCGCCCCGGTCTGCTCGCCTCCGTGAAGTCGAAATACTGAGTTTAGAGCTTATGGTACATTAGCGTGGTAAGATCACATACCAGTGAGCATCGTGTTCGAACCCGTCCACGACAACAGAGCGCTGAGCGAGAAGATCATTGCCCAGATCTCCGACGCCCTGGTCGCTGGGGAGTTGCAGCCCGGTGACCGGCTGCCGCCGGAGCGAGAGCTTGCGGAGCAGTTCGGGGTAAGCCGCACCGTTATACGGGACGCGGTCAAGACGTTGGCCGGGCGCGGAATTCTGCACGTAAAGCACGGTGCGGGGATCTTCGTAACGACGTCGGAGGAGAACGCGATCGGACGTCTCGGTGCGCTCTCGGATATCCTCCCGTTGCAGGGTGTCAGATTGAGGGACCTGTTCGAGATCCGCAAGGTGCTTGAAGTCGAAGGCGCCGAATGGGCCGCTCGCCGGAGGAATGACTACCATCTGGAGCGCCTGAGGGGTATTCTGGAAGATGCCCATCGGAACTCGGAGAACCTTGAGGTGCTGAGCGAGCGGGATGTTCAGTTCCACGCGACCATCGCCGAGGCGTCGCAGAACTTGGTGCTGGTGAGGGTGATGCTGACACTCCTGGACCTCTTGGCGCAGAGTCGTCGCGAAAGCCTGAGCATCCCGGGTCGGGCGAAGCTCTCGCTCAAAGATCATGAGCGGATCGTGGAGGAGATCGAAGCCCAAAGACACGAGGGAGCCCGCGAAACCATGCTGGAGCACCTGACCTCGGTCGAGTCCGCCGTGTTAGCGGAGTCCGGCGAGCGGTAACCGCTCGGCCAGGAGGGGTCGCGTTCCCCTCAGCGAAACTTCCTTCACAAGATGGTCGCGGCGATGACTACGAGGCCGAGCACGAAGAGAAGGGCGCTGATCGAGACGAGCAGACGTTGGCGGCGACGGCGCTTCTCGGGGTCCGGCGTGTAGTCCTCGATCATAATCCAGACCCCCGTTACGCCGTGCAGCATTGCCGCCGTGAGCATCGCCCAGTCCCATAAGAGCCAGAGAAGCGAACCCCAGCGACGGGCTATAAAGTCGGAGCCGGTCTCGGCGACGTCGGCGGTTATATGGGTGACGGCGAAATGGCCGAGGACCAGTATCGCCAACAGCAGTCCCGTTATCCGTACCGTCAGGTAGTAGAAGAGACGCCCGCCACCCGCCGGGCGGGCGGGCACGTCGTAGCGGTCGCCCGGCCGGAACTCTCCGCCCTTGTGCCGGGCCGGCGTGCTCACGCGAGCACCGGGGCCATTATTATCGCGCTGCCGCTCAGGCCGAGCAGCGCGGTGAGGACCAGCGTGCCGGCGAACAGCCTGCGCGAGGCCCTTGAATCGAGGTCCGCGACATCTATAGCCAGAATCCGCAGGCCGTTAAAGGTGTGGAAGAGAATGGCGAACAGCAGGACGCACTCGAAGAGCCGCATCGGGGTCCACCCGTAGAGCGCGTGCACCTCGTCGAACGCTTCCGGGGAAAAGGCGTACAGGCTTACATCCACGATGTGCAGACAAAGGAACGCGAAGACCGCGAACCCCGTGAACCGATGGGCGTAGAACGCCCATCGGTTAAACTCGGCTCGCTCCTTGGGCGAACGCTGGAGTCGGCGGAGTAGCCTAGCGTCGAGGTAGGAGCCTCCGCCGCCGCTGCGGGCGGCGGAGTGGATCATGACGAAGCCGAAACCTACGACGGCGATGAGGACACCAATGAGGGCCACGACGAAGAGTGCCTGGGCCAACGTCACCGCTTCAGGTCCTCTCTTCCCTCCTCCAGGTCCTCTATCTCAAGCTCTTCCGCCGGTGGCGCGTCCGGCTCGGGACGCTTCCGGATGAACTCTACCGGGCGCAGGGAGACCTCCGTTTCTCCACCCTGGCCTATTCGCACGACGATGAAGCGCAACCAGCGGGCGTCGTCCTGCTCCGGGTAGTCCGAGCGAAAGTGTGCACCGCGAGATTCTTCGCGGACCAGTGCGGAGTCGATCATGGTGCGAGCGACGGTGAGCTGGTTGGCGAGGTCGAGTGCCTCCTGCCAGGCGTTGTTCACCTGGGGCGGTCCCGGAACGGCGATCTTTGCGGCCTGCTGCGTCAGGGCTTCGATCCTCTCGCGGGCCTGGATCAGGCCCTCCCGGTCGCGCACCACACCGCAACCCTCCCACATCGTCTCCTTCAGCTCCCGCGTTACCTGGAAGGGGCTCGGTCCTTTCTCCCGCTGCAGGGGCGCGAGCGCGCGCTCGACCGAGACGGCCACCTGCGCGGGGTCGGGATCGCGGAGGCCTCGCTCCTGAGCGACGACCGCCGCCCGGTCGCCGGCGCGGGCGCCGAAGACGGTTGATTCAGCGACCCCGTTGCCGCCCAGGCGGTTCGCCCCGTGGACGCCACCGGCGTCCTCGCCCGCGACCAGCAAGCCGGGCACGGAGGTCTGGCAGTCCTCGTCAATGATCACGCCGCCCATAGCGAAGTGTGAGGTCGGGGAGATCTCGACCGGCTCGCGCGCGAGATCCCGCCCGATCTGGCGGGTACGGGCGACCATACCGGCGAAGCGGCGCTCGACCTCCTCCGCGCCCAGGTGCGAGATGTCTATCCTCACCCCGCCGGCTGGCGTACCACGGCCGGACATTATCTCCTGGTAGCTGGCGCGCGATACTATGTCCCGCGTTGCCCGCTCCATGCGCTCGGGGTCGTACCACCCCATATAGCGCTCGCCGTTAACGTTGTAGAGGTAGGCGCCCGCGCCGCGCAGCCCCTCTTCTAGCACCGCTCCCGTGAGCCGCGACTCGCCAGCCAACAGGCCAGTCGGGTGGAACTGCAGCATCTCCATGTCCCGCAGCTCCAGGCCCGCCCGGTAGCACATCGCCACCCCGTCGCCGGTCTTCTCGCGAGCAGGTGCCGCGATCCTGTACATCGTCGCCGCGCCTCCCGTCGCAACCACGACGATCCGCGCCCGGAGGACCGCCACGGCCCCCGTCCTCACGTCGAGCAGCGTCAGGCCCGCGACCTCTCCGTCCTCGTCCAGGAGCAGGTCGAGCGCCCGCACGTCCCCCAGCTCCCGGGGTTTTATGCGAAACGTCTGATCCAGCAGGCGGGACATGATCTCTATGCCGGTGAGGTCTCCCCGGTGGACCGTGCGGTCGAAGGCCTGCCCGGCGAAGGCTTTCTGGCGGATGCTGCCGTCCTCCGTGCGGTCGAAGAAGCAGCCGACTTTCGTCTCTAGCTCGTGGATCACCTTCGGTGCGTCGTTGATGAGCGTCCACGCAAGCACCTGATGGTTGAGGTACTTCCCGCCTTCTAACGTGTCCCTGAAGTGCAGCTCGAGGGAGTCGTCCGGGGCCAGAACGGCGTTGAACCCGCCCTGCACCATGCGCGTACACCCGGATCTCCCAACCGCGCCCTTGCTGACGATGGTTATATCTAGCTCGGGGGCTGCTTCGGCCACGTGCAAAACGCACATCAACCCGGCGCCGCCGCTGCCAACGACAGCGACGTCCGTGTCTATTACCAGTATGGCGTTGAGGTCTAGCGCGGTCCCCCTTCCAGACGCCAGCGGCGCAGCCGCCGTATCGCCGCGGCGGGGTCGAGGCCCTTCGGGCACACGGCGGTGCAGCCGTAGAGGTAGTGGCAGCGGTCTACCCCGTCTCCGGCGGTCGCCGCCTTCAGGCGTTCGGAGCCGGCCGTGTCCCGGCTGTCGGCGATCAAGACCATGGCCCGGTTCAGGGCCGCGGGGCCGAGGAAGTCTCGCTCGTGGTCGGCGAGGCCGCAGCTCGAGTAGCAGGCGCCGCACGATATACAGTCGAGCGAGGGGTCTATGAGCTGGCGTTCGGGGGAGTCGGGTCTGACGCGCGCCGGATCGTCGAGCCCTTCTATCGGGTCCAGGTAAGGTTTGACGCGGGCCCACTCGTCGAAGAAGGGTTTCATGTCCACAACGAGGTCGCGGACCACCGGCAGGCCCGCCAGGGGGTCCAGCCGCACTTCGTCGCGGTCGGGTTCCAGGGGTGTCTGGCAGGCGAGTATGGCGCGTCCATCCATGCGCAGCGTACAGGTGCCGCACATCGCGACCCGGCAAGAGTAGCGGAAGCCGATGGATGGGTCGTGTTCGCGCTGGATGGCGAGGAGGAGGTCCAGGACCATCATCGGCTTGAACCTCTCGACCAGGAAAGTCCTATCGGTCCCCGGGTCGCTGCGAGAGACAGTCACCCGTATCTTCTTCGATGAGGGGCCGGTCAAGGCCGGACCTTCTCTCGCCTCTGGATCAACCGCCTTCCTTCAGGTTGTCGAAGACGAGCTCTTCTTGGGATGCGGGTACCTCGTCTATCAGGCCATTCTGCTGCATGAACTCCGCGAATGCGATGAAACCGTTTGGCTGGGTCGTGTAGGCTACCCCCTCCTCGGTCATGAACCTCCTGAACTCCTCCGCCGACGTCTCGCCCCCGGACTCTTCGGAGAGGATCTCGGCCGCCCTGTCTGGATCGTTCCCTATAAGCTCTGTTGCCTCCTGGATGTTGCTGTAGAGCGCCTCCATGGCCTCCGGGTTGTCGTCGTAATAGCCCTGGCGAACGAACACGCTGTTGAACGTGTGCGGCCCGAAGAGGTCGAAGCTCTTGAGGACGGGACGCGCGCCCTCGTCTTGCTCCTGGAACTGGAACGGGGGAGAGGTGAGGTGGCCCGAGATCTGTCCGCTCAAGAGCGCCTGCAGGCCGTCGGGGTGGGCGAGCGAGACTATGTTGTCGTCGAGCGCCTTGGCGTCCCCGAGCTGCTCCTCGGCTCCCCTGCGCAGAACGACGGCCTGGATGGAGTCGGGTGCGGGCATGGCGATGCTGCCGTCCCCCAAGTCCCCCAGGGTTTGAATCTGCTCGTCCGCCACCATCAGCCAGAGGTCCATCTCGTTTAGGGCGCTAAGCAGCTTCCAGTCCACACCGGCTGAGTAGCCCACGAGGAAAGGCCCGACCCCGCCGGAGCCGACCTGTATGTCTCCCGCGAGCATGCCGTCCCGTATCGCCGACCCAGAGCTGAGCTGCTCCCAGGCGATCTCTGTCTCCGGGAGGTCCTCCTCCAGCCAGCCCTCCTGCCTGATGATGAGGAGTTGGGCGTAGCCGATACCCGGCTGGTACGCGATCGTCATACCGTCCCCGCCTCCGCCCGAGCCTCCGCCGCAACCACCGAGCAGTAGCATAAAAAGAGAGACCACCACGCTCGCGATACCCGCCCGCGATCCCTTGCTCGATGCTAACGACACCAACAAAAACCTCCCCGATCCCTGTCCTGCCCCGGCTATCTCTCTACGTCCCGGACTTCATGCCCCACCTGATGACGGTCCTGCGCTCGATCCACGTGAACACCGCATCTAGCGCGATCCCGATGAGCGCTATGGTCACAAGTCCCGCAAATACCTCCGGTATCCGCAAGAAGTAGCGGGCGTCGTTGATGAAGTAGCCCAAGCCTCCGCCTCCCCCGGCGACGCCGAAGACCAGCTCGGCAGCGATGATGGTGCGCCAGCCAAAGGCCCAGCCGGTCTTGAGACCGCTGATCGTGTGCGGCAGCGCCGCCGGCATCAACACGTCCTTGACCAGCCTGAAGCCTCGCAGTCCCAGGTTGCGCCCCACCATGAGGATGGTCGGGTTGACGGTGCGGAAGCCCGTGCTCACATTGATAGCTATGGGCCAGGTGACTGCGTTAGCGATGACGAAGACGAGCGCTGCGGGGCTAAGGCCGAACCAGAGTATGGCGAGCGGCAGGATGGCGATGGCCGGCAGCGGGTTGAGCATCGAAGTAAGCAGCACGAGCACGTCGTCGCCGATCTGGGTCCAGGTCGCAAAGGTGGTGAGCACGGCCGCCACTAGCATCCCGATGAGCATCCCAAGACCGAGTATCTGCAACGTCACGAGCGTGGCGCCCGCCAGCTCTCCGCTGATCCAGCCCTCCAAGAATGCCTCGGCTATGTCCACAGGGCTTGAGAAGAGCAGCGGGCTCACGCCGGAGACCGATACGTAGATCTGCCAGAGCAAGACTATCGCTACGAGCAGGATCGAGCGCCGGATCACCGTCGGCAGCGAAGACCACCTCAACCACGAGGCGCCCTTTCGCGCTCTCGGCGTCTCCGGCGTGGTCGAGGAAGCGGCCTCACTCGAAGACTGCATGGTTCACGTCCTCTCCTTCGCCGGCCAGTAGCTCGCGCAGGTGACGCCGCACCTCGATGAACTCCTCGGTGTCCGGGTCTTCTACGTTCCTTACGTCGACTATCTCTTCTACCTTCGAGGGAGATTGACCGAGTACCACTATGCGGTGGCCGATCAGCAGCGCTTCTTGGATGCTATGGGTTACGAACAGTATCGTCACACCTGTTCGGGTCGCGATCTCGTTTAATTCTCCCTGCAGACGCGATCTGGTCTGCGCGTCTAGACTGCCGAACGGCTCGTCCATCAGCAGCATCAGCGGCTCGAGGGCCAGCGCCCGCGCTATCGCGACTCGCTGCTTCATGCCTCCAGAGAGCTGGTGAGGATAGCGATCCGCCGCGTGCGAGAGCCCCGTCATCTCGATGAAGCGCCCGGCAGCGGCCTCTGCCTCACGCTTCTCCTTCCCCGTCACCCGCAGCGCGTAAGCTACGTTGTCCGATACCGTCCGCCAGGGGAAGAGCTGATCGAACTCCTGAAAGACGACCGCCCGGTCGGGACCCGGTCTTACCAGCTCGTGGCCCTCTATCGAGATGCGCCCACCCACAGGCTCAATAAAGCCCGCGATAGCCTTGAGGAGCGTAGACTTCCCGCATCCTGAAGGACCGAGCAGAATGATCTTCTCGCCCCGCCGGACCTCGAAGCTGACCTCCTCCACGGCAACGTTCGTCCGCCCCTCAACCACGTATCCGAGCTGTACGTGGTCCACTATGAGCAGCGGCGCTCCGGAGGTCTCAGTCTTCGAGGAGTCCAGACCCGTCACCCTATCAAGCTCCCCATCAGAAGACTGAAGCGGATGCCTCTCTTCCCGCTCCTTCATTTCCCACCACCTTGCAATCGCCCCGGTAGTTTGGTAAGAGGTTATACCACGCTGGATTGTGAGTCAAGCGGCGGAAATTCTGTTCTCGACGGGGAAAGGTAAGAGATGGGTATAGACAGGATCTCGCGTGAGCGTCTGGAGGCGTCGCCGGGGGCAGTGTACACCAAGACGATACTCGAGCCCGGCTACAATTTCATGCTCGATCACTATTTCTATCCGCTCGTGGAGACAAACAAGGCCTGGACAGTGATGCTCCGCGAGACAGGAATTATCGGGGAGGACTCCGCTGGTGCGTTGCTCGATGCCATCCTGACCCTTGAGACAGAGGGCCCCGAGGGGATGGGGAGGTTCGAGCCCAGGTACGAGTACTTCTACTCGCACATGGAGCACTACCTGATCGGCAAGGCGGGGGAGGAGGTAGCCGGGGAGATCAACATCGGCCGCACTCGTCCCGAGCCACTCGTGCGCATGGTAACCCGCGGGCGCATACTCGGAGCTCTCGAAGAGCTCGGCGCCCTCTGCAAGACGTTACTGGAAATCGCCGAGCGGGAGGCTGAGACCGTGATGCCCCAGTGGACTCACTTCCAGCACGCGCAACTCTCCACGGTCGGCCACTACCTCGCGGGGATCGTGGAGTCTTTAGGCCGAGACTCCGAGCGGCTTTTCGCAGCGTACTCCACGACAAACCGATGCACCCTCGGCTGCGGCGCTCTGGCGGGCTCGTCGTACCCGCTCGATAGGCAGCTCGTCGCCGACCTGCTCGGGTTCGACGGGTTCGTGGAGAACACGATTGATTGCGTGTCGAGCAGCGATTTCATGCTGGAGACTTCGGCGGCGCTCGCCAACACGATGGTAACTCTCAGCCGGCTCTGCCAGGACCTGTACATATGGCACACCGAGGAGTTCGACTTCGTCGTGATCGGGGACGAGTACGCTGGGTCGAGCAGCATGATGCCCCAGAAGAAGAACGCCTACCCCTTCGAGTACGTGCGGGCGCGGGCAGCGCGCGCGGTCGGCGATATGGCCTCGGCGTTCGGGACGCTTCACAACACGAACTTTCAGGATATTAAGGATGTCGAGGAGGAGGTCGTCTACCCTGTGTTCCGGTCCTTCGACGAGACCTCCCTCTCTCTACGCCTGCTGGAAGGCACGATCTCCTCGATCGAGATCAAGCGCGACAATATGCTCGAAAAAGCCTCCAGAGGGTTCGGCTCCTGCACAGAGCTCACCGCCAGGATCCATCGGCAGACGGACCTCTCCTACCGCACCGCCCACCGCATCGTGGGCAACCTGGTGCTGCGCGCATACAAGCAGGGCAAGCACGCCACCGACGTGGACGCGGCGCTTGTCAACGAGTCGGCCCGCCAGGTCACGGGCCACAACCTAGACATCGCGGACGATACGGTCCGCACCGCGCTCGACCCGACCGCGTTCGTCGAGGCCCACGATGTGCCGGGCGGTCCCGCGCCGCCGGTGGTGCGCTGCGCGATCCAGGAGGCGCGCGTCAGGTTGGAGGAGCACTCTCGTCGAATCTCCCACGCTCGAGAAGGCCTAAGCCGGGCGAGAGGAGAGCTCGATACCAGAGTCGAACGACTCACCACAGCAAGCTAGGTTAGGCGCCACTTTCCGGATGTGGGCGAGGCTGGGTAAACCAAAGTCCTCGAGTTAGGGGACAAAGAAGAGTCTAGCTGAAGAGTTCAAAGGGGGGGCGATGGTATACTTATCGCCCCTGGCTCGCTTGTGCCTACGGGGAAGGAGCTCCAGCCCTTTTTGAACATCATCCACAACTCTAAACTTTAAGTTGAACTACACTGCAGAGTTGCTGCAACGCTTCAGGTCGAGACAGGTTGACGTTGAACCGTACGGACAGGGGTGTAAAACACTAAGACGGAACAGGGCCGGGACGCGTCCCGTCCGGGGCTGTCGGAGGGAGGTAGCCGCCGGGGACGATTTCCCGGCCCTGTTCTGCTTAACCCAGGCGTGCGGGGGGAGTACACTAAGGGGGCCGTCCGGTGGTATCCCCCCCTCCACTACCGGGCGGCAGTTTGTTGGCGAACAGAGGAGGGGGAAGATGGATACGCGGTGGTCGTCGGGGCCGCAGTTGGAACATTCGGTCGAGGCGTCGGGCCTCATCATGCTCGAGTGCTCAGGGTGTGGGGAAGAGTTGTTAAGCCTCGGCCTAGAAGAAGATTGGCCCAAGGAGCACAAGGATGCCTTTGAGTGTGCGTGCGGCAAAACTGTCACCCTCGCCGACCGCGTTGACGGGACAGCCTATGCCATCAGGGCACTGCTGAAGGGCAGCATCAGAGCCCGTCCCGAGGCCTGGTGAGGCTAGCCGACGCAGCCGGGGCTCAAAACGTCGCTCCTAAAGGGGATGCCAGGCATCCCCTTTTTCTCTTCGCTGCCGGCTATGGGTTTACCGTGACGGTTGCCGGCACGGACTCCACCGGCGCGAACCCACCGCCGGCTTGCGCGGTGTTCGTCACGGTACCGGGGACGGTCGGGTTCGCTACGACTTCGACTGCGACCGAGCCCCCGGTAGGGATCACACCCAACGTGCAGTCGAAGAGGTTAGCGCCGTGGTGGAGCGGACCGCAGTATCCCTGGGTGGGCGTCGCCGAAACCAGCGTCATACTGGGCGGAAAGAAGTCCTTGAACCCCACGTGTTGTGGAGAGGAGTTGTTCGTCACCACGATACTGAAGGTAAGGGGACGCCCGACGGTAGCAGGGTCGGGAGCGGCCGTATGGGTAACGTTAATATCTTCTGTCTGCGCTGGATCTCGCTCCCTCTTAGCCTCTGGGGAGGCCTTCACCCGTTCTTCTTGAGGCTCTATTGTGTCCCTGGCAGGTTCGTGGGCACCAGCGGCGGAGGCTACCTCCGCCGTGGCTGTGGTTTCTTCGACCGTAGCCTCCCCCCGGTCGTTGGTCTCCTCGGTCGTGGTCTCCTCGTAGGCGCTCTCCTCTACGGTTTCCTCTACAGACATCTCTTGCCCTCCGCAGCCTGCCAGGAATACGGAAACCACCAGCGTGGCTATCAACGGCGCGGAAATTCTCATTGAGTAGCCCCCTCTCTTGCCTTGAGAAGCATAGCATCTCCTCTAGGCTTAGAGCTACTTCGTGGGAGGCCGCCTATGATCAGAGCGAAGGGCCGCAGGAGAAACGGCTTTTTCTGTGTGAGCGGGTCGGAGCCTGGTCAAGGGGTTTTGAATCTTCGTTTTGCCTCTGCAGTAACGTTATTAAGCTGGGTTCGTATACGACTAGAGAGTCGGGTTTCCTCTCTCCTCCACAGGTCTTGCAGGCGTAGAAGCTCTGAGGGAGGCGGTGAGCATTAGCGCAGAGAGCGCTGCTACCCAGAGTCGCTTATATGGAGCCCAGCAGGGGTATGACGAAGCGCAGTAGTGCGAGGAGCGCGACCACGAAACCTGCCCAAGCCAGCCAACCCGGCAGAACACCCGTCCTGGGCGCAACCAGAGAGGTCACGCTTAGCAGCACAGACGGGCCGATCTGGCAGAAATGGTACAGCTACGAGGACGCCACCAGTGTCAGGAACGCGAGCTGAGCACCCGGCTGGAAGTTGACAAAATGGGTCGAGGCTGACGGGTATCTGACCTCGACTGGCATCCCCGCCCACGACACTGCCACGAACACTCACGCCTCCAAGCAGGGCGACCGACGAAAAGCCTATGTCCTCGCCCTCGGGGCGCCGTAGCATGCTGCGCACATTTCCAGGAACCACACGCAGGGGAAGATGGTGAGCACCCCGTTGAAGATCAGGGACGTGGATTGCTCGCCACCGAGGTAGTCAAAAGCCTCCTGCGCCCCGTACGCAGAGATAGGCGCGTCGGGGTGGCCGACGATGTAGGCGGGAATGAACTAGACCACGTACACGTGCTGCTGACTCCACCTAATCGCGTCACCCTTCTATGTACATCCAGCTACCTCCCACGTCGTTGACCGTACAGCGCAGATGCTATATGGAACAGCGGACGGTTAATCGACAGGCGAGCGCAGAACTGTGATCCGGTAGGTCTGCCATCCTACTCAGGGGAAGCTCCTCAGAAACAAGCCCGGCGGAGGAGGGCCGGGGTCCCGAAGGATTCGGTCGCGTATGTGTTGGTTGGGCCCCTATTGCCCTCTTACCTTTTCTTCCACCTCCTTCTGTATATTCTGTCCCTCCTGTTCTATCTTCTGCCTCGCTTCCTGCGCTTCCTGTTCTATCTGTGTTCGTTCCTCCTGCACCTGCTCTTCTATCTGGGTTCGCCCCTGTTGCACCTCTTCTTCTACCCGCTGCTGCACCTCCTCCTCGATCACCCCTCCACATGCCGTTGTGCCGAACGCCAGTACGAAAGCAGCCGCAACGAGAACGGTGAATCTTTTCCTCACGTTTTCTTCTCCTCACTCGCTCAACGGGAACGCAAGTCTATACGAGCGGTAAGACGGAAGGGTTGCGAGGGCAGACCGGGGCCTCGACCAGGGTCGCTCTATAAAACCGTTACATGTTGTGGTCGAGTCGTAAAAGACTCAAATCATACCTTAGCTCGGCAAGAATCATCCTCTAGTAGGTTACAACACAAAGATTGGTGTGATTTTGTCTCATTGCCTACAAAGTACGATCTGCTGAAGGACGCCGGAGAAAGGAGGTTGTCTCAAGGAGACGCGGCGGGTCGATCCTCGTGGTGCTCGCCATGTTGGTGGTGAGGGCGCGAGTGCCACCTCCCGCCCCGGCCCTTTCTCCTGCCGGACGAAACCTTTGGGTGTAACTAGGCGTACTAGACTATTAGACCGGGCTGGCACCTATTACCCCCTCCTACGAAAGTCCAGCCCGGCTCTTCCTTGTATCCCGTATTGTTAGTTCCGCGGTTCCGCCGGCAGTTTCCTGGCTATATGACGTGGGTAGATGAGAACCGGACTCTTCGCGGTGCTCCTTGAGCAGATCTCGGGCTCCTTGAAGCGTCTCATCGAGTACTCGAGAGTAGATCCGCGGGGTCACCGCAGTATACGCGTAGCGGGGAATCGCGGCAGCACGTGGACGATATGCAGTTCGGAGCCTGCCCTCGCCGAGAGTCTCACCGAGAGGTCCACGGCCGCGCGAGCCGCCAGCGCGGCGTCTTCGGAGCCGTCAGTGAATAGCAGACTCGGGACCGGGAAACCTTCTATGCGTCAAACCTCATTCTCGATGGCCTCCAAGGTTCAGAACTTATCCTGTTATTGTGGTGGTTTGCTTACTTCGGAGAGCGAGCGCGCACCTCCGTTCGGCTTCTTCGCCGGCTATGGGATCAAAGAACCGATATCGAGAATCTTCCAATCCCAGGGCGTGCACCCTTCTAGCAGGAGACTACCTTCGTCTAGCTGTACGCAAGACGGCCCTGTAACCCTCGAACGGATCCGGAGCCTCAGCGTTACGAACGTGCGGACCCGTTCGGTGTGAATACCCATCGCGAAGCGGTAGACATTGCGAACGAAACCGGGTAGAAAGGTCGCGGGTGTCGGCGGTGAGGACAAAGCGGACGGAGTTCGGACACGGGTTCCGTACGGTAGAGAAGAGAAAGGGGTAGAGTAATGACGGATACGAAGTTCGTGTGCTCTGTATGCGGGAATGTGTTCTCGGAGCATCGGGCGAGCACGAACCCGATTGACCCCGAGGAAGACCAGATCATGTGCCCCAACTGCGGATCGGCCCGCGTAGAGCCCGACCACTTCGACCCGGACGAGCCGGTCGAGAACCCATTCGAAGAGCCCGAGGAAGGGCACGGCACGTAGCCCTAAAGATCCGAACGTTCCGGTCCGCGAAGATCCGCGGGTACATATGCTCACGATCCTTCGGGTATGAAACCGACCGTATATGATCTGGGAATCACACTTCGGAACCGAAGAGAGTGAGGTCTACGGCGAAGCCCTCGACGCCTTGAACAGCTCCGGTATTCGCTACATGCTCGGCGGCGCCCTGGCGCTGAATGCCCACACGGGCATCTGGCGCGACACCAAGGACCTCGACGTGTTCGTACCCAAACAGGTCATGCCGCGAGTCCTCGAGACGCTGGAGAAGGCAGGCTTCGAGACGGAGGTCGAGGACCTTGTCTGGATCGCCAAGGCGTGGAGGGGGGAGCTCTTCGTGGACGTCATTCACGCTACCCATAACGGCACCGGCCCCGTAGAAGAGTCCTGGTTCGCGTACGCGAAGGAGATTTCCATCCTCGGCCGACAGGCACTCGTCATCCCGGCCGAGGAGATGATCCTCTCGAAGATATTCGTGGTTGCGAAGGACCGCTGCGACGTGGACGACGTGCTCCACCTCGTATTCGCCACGCGCGGAAATCTCGACTGGGACCGTATCCTCGATAAGATAGGCGACCATTGGGAGCTTCTTCTCGCCTACCTCCACCTCTACCGCTACGTGTACCCGAGCCACACCTACTACTTGCCCCGCCGGGTCTTGGAGGTCCTCGGAGAGCGCTACGAGAAGGAAGCAGACCCTCAGGATCTCCGTTTCCGCGGAACGATGCTCGACGAAGCCTGCTTCGCCGTGGACGTGGAGGAGTGGGGTCTGCCCGACGAGCGCGCGGCGGCCAGGGAGGTGCGACCTTTGGACGAGGAGGGGGGATAAGGCGGCCATGAAGATCGCGGCTACCGCTGACCTCCACGCCCGCGTGGGAGACACCAAGCGCCTCCGCGCGCTCGCGGAGGGGGCCGCGAGGGACGCGGACGTGCTCGTGATAGGAGGAGACCTCACCGACCTCGGTAAACCTGAACAAGCGGAGGCGCTCCTCGAAGCTCTCGACGATTGCCCCGTTCCCATCGTCGCCGCTTTGGGGAACCACGATCACGAAAGCGGCAATGCAAACGAACTCTCACGCCTCTTCACGAAATCCGGCGTACATCTACTCGACCGCTCCAGCGTCGTCGTAGACGGCGTGGGCTTCTCGGGCGTCAAGGGCTTCTGCGGCGGCTTCGACCGAGCCCTAGCCAACGCTTTCGGGGAGGACCTTTTCAAGGCCTGGGTCAACGAGGGATTAGAGGATGCCAGAGCCCTGGAGAATGGGCTTCGGGGGTTGGGGACGGAGCGGAGCGTCGGCGTCCTCCACTACGCGCCGGTCAGCGCTACCGTAGAGGGCGAGCCGCTGCAGATATACCCCTTTCTCGGCACGAGCCACCTCGCGAGAGCCCTAGACGAAGGGGGCGCTACCGTTGCTTTCCATGGACACGCGCATAGCGGGAGCCTCAGAGGAAGGACGCCGGGCGGCGTTCCGGTCCTCAACGTGGCCGTCCCCGTCCTCCAACAGGCGGGGTTTGGGCAGCCCTACTACGTCTTCGAGGTTTGAGAGACGGCCTAGCCACCCTGGCAAGCGGTAGCAGTCCAAACGGTGAGCCGGATGCCGTTCAACGAGGAGGCGATTCGTACTGCTACATCTTTGAGCACGGAAGCGCGGTTACGGTACAATCCTTGCATCGGGCAAAGGGTGAAAGGTGAAAGATGCCAGAGAATGAGATCTTATGCGCCTTTGGCGTCGACCTCGACACTGCTCACCTCGCTGGAAGCTTTCAGGTGCATCGTCGGTGCGAGACCGCGCCTGCTTGAAGCCAACGCGCTCGTTTGAGACAGGAACGGGGTGGAGTCGAACTCGTAGGTTCGCCCGTCGTGCCTGGCGCCTTTGCCCCTACGCCTTAGCGTATAATGCCTCTTCTGATGGAACGAACCTCGTGGAAGCTGGGGAGCGTGCCGGGGGAAGTGCGGCTGGCGTTCGGCCGTGTGGGAGAGGGGTCGGAACCCATTCTGGCCCTGCACGGCATCACGGCCCAACACCGGGTATTCAACGCGGCGGCGCGGCACCTGAGGCACCCGGATGGGATAGCAGCTCTGGACCTCCGGGGTAGGGGGGACTCCGAGAAACCTTCCTCCGGGAGCTACGGGCTGGACCAGCACGCGCGAGACGTGATCCGGACCCTCGACTACCTGGGTATCGAGCGCGGCGTCCTAGTCGGCCACTCCATGGGCGCCTTCGTCGCCCTCCACACCGCGCTCTCGTATCCCCAGCGCGTCCACGCGCTCGTTTTGCTAGACGGGGGCTGGCCGCGGGTCGAGGAGCCTGACGAGGAGGAGGCCGCGGCTATCGATGAGGGTCTCAAGCGGGCCTTCAGACGCCTCGACATGGTCTTCGAGACCCCGGAAGCCTACCTGAATTTCTGGTTCCCCGGTCAGAATCTCACTCTCGAAAAGCTTCCACCGGATCTTGCCGACTACTACCTCTACGACCTCGAGGAGGTGGAGGGCGGCTTTAACCCTAAGGCGTTCCGCGAGGCGGCCGAGGAGGACGCGGCTTCTGTCTCCTCCGAGAGCCCAACCGCGGTGGAATTGGAAGGTGTCGGGTGTCCCGTAGCCCTCGTCCGCGCGGCGGAGGGCTTCTTCCCCGAGAGCGAGCCCCTTATCTCCGACGAGACCCGGGAGGTACTAGCGAAGGCCCTGGACCTGCGCCTGGAGCGTCGCCTCGCCGAGGCTAATCATTACTCGATGTTGTTCGGCGAGTTCGGAAAGCAGGTCGCCAACAGCATCGACGACCTCATCCTGCAAGTGAAGTAAGGGACAAGCACCCGACGTTCTACTGGCGGGCCTCGCTCACCGAAGCCGGCAGCAAGATCGAGTTGGTGAGACCTCAGAGATAGAAAAGAGGCGTCCACCGTTCACTATTCTTTTGCAACAGGCTCAGTTCTTCTCGGAAACGTAGACAGTGTTCGGACCGGAGTCCTGCAGGGCTTCGGCTCTCACGGTCTTCAATACACCCGTTAAGAATGGGATGTTCTTCTCTTTCTGCAGGTGTTTGCCGAGCTCTTTTTGCAAGTATTCGCCCTCGACCAACTCCTTAGCAACTTTTTTGGTCTTTTGGCGGAGCAAACCAGGGTTGTCCTGAACCGCTCGTTGGACGCCTCCCAAGATCTCCTGTGCAAGCTCCTCGTAAGTACCGACCGCTTCGTGCAGCAGATCTAGGACGAAAAAAAGCTTCAGGGACTCGGCTTCCCCGAAGTTGAGGAAGACGCCGTGCAGGATGGCGTGCCGGTTCACGGATGAGGCGAACACAGGGTTTGTGAAGTCGCCTTTTTCGTACAGCGCGTTGATTCGAACCAGCGTAAAGTGATTCCTCAGCTCATCGGCCATGTTGATACGTTCTGCCAGGGGCAAGTCCAAAAACCCTGGCAGCACTTCTTCAGGTGTCCACGCTCTAGGCGGTTGGTCTCGGTCATAGCCGAGAAGACGGTAGAAGCGCGTCTCCCACTCCTCGGGGGGAGCACCGTATTTCTGCGCGAGCTCGCGTAATATACCCTCAACCTGCGCTGCAAGGGCCGGTATAGAGAGGGTGTAGCGTTCCTGCTTGTGGGCCCAGAGCGCATCCTCGAACACTTGCCGGCGATCCTCAACGTACAGATACCAGGAGCCGACCATCTCCGAAAGAGGCGCGTGGTCATCCCTGCGAAAGTACTCGGGGATCACCTTATCGAGTTCGCTCTCTATCTCCTCAGTCGGCTTGTCCCACAACCGTTCTAGTAGGCGTGTGTATTCAACGAGGTCCATGCCCCGCAAGGGAACCTCGCTCCAACCGCCCCGAGGGAACGTTATAGCGGAGAGTACGAGCACTAGAGCGAGGTTCTCCCCAAACAAGTATGCGACCTCAACAACCTCGCGAAGACTATCGAAAAGTCTATCTAGGGTCGTCTTCTCAGACGGATTCTCGTTCATACCGACCCTTATTATATTCTCCTCCCCTGGCCGCGCCGCCTCCAGTCCTGAGAGCCAATAGTGCTAAATACGAGGGGGTTGTAGGGCACATACCGGGGCCCTTGCGTGGGCATTCTGAACCTTTTAGGGAGTATGTTTTCGCCCATATATGAAACATTACGTACATTAGATCTGAGAAAGTCGAGGACGTAGCGCGCGGTCAAGGGGCCTCGGGCACCGTGTAGCGTCGTCAGGCACTGAAATTTCGAGACGGGCCGGTCCGAGGGGCTTCTCTAACCGGCGCCGATCCTCCTCGGTTCAAGGAAGCCAGATTTGTACGGTCTACTCATTTCCTTAGCACCGGCTTGGCATACCGCGGCGCTGGCATCAAGCACGCGAAGCACTCGCCTCTGAGGGGGTGCTCCCTCCAGTCGTCCAACTCCTCGTACGCCGGGTTAGGCTTCCCCTTCGGCCACTTCCCACATCGGCAGTAGGGGACGTGCCCGCCTATAACG
>DATDKT010000058.1:0-16007 GCA_036519775.1 Rubrobacteraceae bacterium | reverse complement strand
GGAAACGCACGCGCCTCGCAGCGGATATACGAGCTCTCCCGAGAGCTGGTGGGGTTTCAGCGAGCAACAAGCCCGTTGGCCAGGGCATTGGAGCGGGTTGCTGAAAGCGACGAGCACGACATCGACCCCGAGGTAAGGAGCTACCTACGTGACCTCCATGACCGGGTGTTGCGAGTGAAAGAGCCGACCGAGGGTTACCGCGAGATGCTCTCTGACATCCTAGTGGTGAACCTTACCCTTATTAGCGTACGACAGAATGATCAAACTAAGAAGATCAGCGCCTGGGCAGCGATCCTTATAGTCCCGACGCTCATAGCGGGCATCTACGGGATGAACTTCGATTATATGCCCGAGTTGCACTGGACGTTCGGCTACCCATTCGCACTAGCGTTAATGGTGGCGATCTGTGTAAGTCTTTACGCTGTCTTCAAACATGTTGAATGGTTGTAGTCTAGACGGACGCTTCCCTATTGCAAGCATCACCAGAAAAGGCGGCTGAGTTTCCGAGAACGATATTTGGCGGAAGCCCAGTTTCCGAGAATGAGCCTTCGCGGCAGCTCGGTGAATAGAGACAGCCCACCCACTAACTCTAGCGCTAGGCGCAACCCTTCGTCTACTAGTCTATCCTCCTAGATATTGCTCAAAGGAGGAGGAGGCCAGAAGACATGGACTTTTTGGTGGAACGTCCCCTCAGAGAGGTCCTCGACAGAGCAGAGACCTACATGTGGCTTGAGGGGTTTCATGTCTCTCTAAGCAAGCGCACTGAGACCACCTCGCTGTTCTCTCGAGTATACGTGCCAAGAAAGGGATTCTTTGGGACGCTGCTAAGAGCTTTCGTCGAAGCTCCCCCCGCTGTGCAGAAGATAAGATTATTAGCCTCTGATGCGGGAGAGGGGCGCACGCGTCTAACGGTAATAGAGTCAAGGCAGGGCGAGTTGCCGGAAGAATGGATGGAGATTACAGAGCAGCTAGAGCGTTGGGTTATTGAGGAGTTGGGAGGTACCTATTGGCCCCTCTGAGGTTCCCAGAACACGTCTTCTCGGCATATCGGTGAAGAAGGCTTTGAGCGTCGAGCCTTAATAACCGTTTAGACCCTCGTCAACTCCAACTCGGTGCCTTCCCCACTCAGCAGAGTGCGGAATCGCCACGCAGGTTGTTTTATACTTCGGGAATAACATCCAGCTGGTCAGCTACGCCAGGACGTACAAAGAGTTTGAGGAGCTGGGGACGCGGATCGCAGGGATAAGCGTGGACCCGCCAGAGCACAATAAAGCGATGGTCGAGAAGCTCGCCTTCCCATTACCGCTCTTGAGCGACCCCAAAGGCGACCTCGCCAAACGCTGTAGCCCGTGGAACGGTGAAGAGGGCGTCGCGGTACCGTAGATCGTGGTCGTGGGCCGCGGGGTGTGGTGCGCTACCTCTACGCCGCGCAAGACTTTGCCGACAGGCCCGGCGATGAAGAGGTGTTCGGCGCCCTCGACAGGTTATCCGAAGCGGAAACCGGAGGGAGAGGGCGGAACATAGAGACCCAGGCAACCACCGAAGATGCCACCGAGAGCACCGTCCGCCCCGACAGACCGCGGATGGCCTTGGAGCGGCTGATCCCCTACTATCGGGGGGTCTTCTTCGCTACCGTCGCTCTGAAGAGGCGTTGTGGAGAGATGAGAGACCGGGACGCCGTCAAGGAGGTCGACCGCTATCAGCAGATTGTTAAGGAGTACCAGGGCAAGACCCGGGAAACCGCCGAGCGAAGCTCGTAGCCACCCGATCTCAGCTCAACAGCTTCGGAACCGCAGGATCGACGACCACGTCGAGTAGATAGGGGCGTCCCGCCTGAAGGCCGCGCCTCAACGCTTCGGGAAGCTCGTCCGCTTCCTTTACGATCTCGCCGCCGACCCCGAAGCCTTCGGCCACACGCACGAAGTCTATGCCGGGAACGTCGAGGCCGGGGACCGTGTCGTCTATGCCGATAGCGTCGCGGAAGCCTTTGAGGATGGAGTATCCCTTGTTGTCGATCACCACGATTAGCACATTCGCCCCGTACCGGACGGCGCTCCAGAGCGCCTGGATCGAGTACACGATGGAGCCGTCCCCAATCACGCAGACCACCGGGCGCTGCGGGGCAGCGAGCTTCAGCCCCACCGACGCGGGCAGACAGTACCCCAACCCTCCGGCGGCGGAGGTAAGGTAGCCGCCAGGCCTGCTCGGGCGGACGTATTGGTGAAACCTGGCCTTGCTCGAGGCGGACTCGTCGGCGATCATCGCGTCCTCCGGCAAGACCTCCGAGAGCACGTTCATCACATACCCGACCGGCATAGGCGACGTGGCCTCAGGCCTCGGGGGAGGCTCCGGCGCCTGCGGCTGCGGGCGCTCCGTCTCGGGAAGGAGCTCTAGGAGGCCCCGGATCGCCAACCCCACGTCACCCACTAGGCTCGTCCCAACCGCCGCCCGGTGCGCCTCCTCCGGGTCCTCGGTGACGTGCAGCAGTTGCGTCCCCTCCTCTACCGTCGGGCCGGGGGTGTAGGGATAGTATTGGAAGACGGGTCCGCCCAGAACGAGGACGACGTCGTAGGGCGAGAGCTGTTCGGCAAGCCGCTTCCGCGCCAGAGCCAGGTGCCCCTGGAAGAGCGGGTGGTCCTGCGGGAAACCGTTCAGCGGAGAGTTCGGCTCTAACCACACCTCGGCCCGGAGCTTTTCGCTCAGGGTCACGGCATCGTAGAACGCTCCGGCGCGAGAGATCCCGGCCCCGGCCACCACGACGGGACGACGCGCCGCCGCCAAGATCTCCGCGGCCTTCTCCAACATCTCGGGATCGGGCGCTACGCGGTGGGAGACCTCGCGCGCGGTGTACGGTTCGGCCTCTTCGTCCCAGTCGTTCATCGGGATCGAGACGAAGACCGGCCCCTGGGGTGGCTGCATCGCTGCGTGGTAGGCCCGGTGAATCTCACCGGGGACGTCCTCTGCCCGGTATGGCTCGTGGCTGCGTTTCACGTAGGGCTCGGCGAACTCGACGAGCCTCCCACTCAACAACGGTTCGAGCGCGATGTGTCGTCGATCCTGCTGCCCCGCTGTTATGACGAGCGGGGTCTTGTTATGCCACGCCGTCACTACGTTGCCCAAGGCGTTGCCGAGGCCCGGGCTCGTGTGGAGGTTGACCAGAGCGGCCCGCCCCGTCGTCCGAGCGTACCCTTCCGCCATCCCGACGACCGTGGCCTCCTGCAACCCGAGCACGTAAGTAAAATCTTCCGGGAAGTCCCTCAAGAACGGTAGCTCTGTCGAGCCCGGATTGCCGAAGACGCTCGTCATCCCAAGCTCACGCAAAAGATCGAAGGTGACCTCGCGTACCGTCGCCATTACTACCCCCTTGTCGAGACCCTGGCCCCGTGAGGACTATACCAGAGAGCCGAAACAGGGCGTTCTTTTCAGCTCGGTAGTTTCGGTACATCTGGCTCGACGAGCACGTTGACGAGGTAGGGCCACTTCGCGGCGAGGCCACGCTCGAGGGCGGCCCCGAGGGCGTCCGCCTCCTCGACGGTCTCTCCGTGGACGCCCATGCCTTCGGCCACCTTGACGAGATCGAGGTCGGGTACATCGAGGCCGGGCACGGTCTCGCCCAGGCCCAACGCGTCACGGAAGCCTTTGAGGATGTAGTAGCCCTTATTGTCTACGACGATGAAGAGGACGTTCGCACCGTACCGGGCGGCGGTCCAGAGAGCCTGGTTCGAGTACATGCTCGACCCGTCTCCGATCACGCACACCACGGGTCTCTCGGGGCGGGCGAGCTTGTACCCGACCGATGCCGGCATCGCGAACCCCAGCCCCCCCGAGGCGGCGTTGTAGTACCCACCCGGCCAGTTCGGTCTTATGTGCTCGTGGAAGGTCCCGCGCGAAGACCCCGACTCCTCGAAGAACGCCACGTCCTCCGGCAGAACCTCGGACAGGGTGTGCATCAGGTACGCGAGTGGTATCGGCGTCGCGGCCTCGGGGGTCGGCGGCGCTTTTCGCACGGGCGGGGCGGGGCGATCGGCTTTTTCGGGCAGGAGCCCCGTAAGCCGGCGCACGGCGAGGTCCACATTCCCTACGATGCTCGTGCCGATGGCAGCGCGGGTGGCCTTGTCGGGATCGCCAGTGATCTGGAGCACCTTCGTGCCCTCCTCGACGACGGGGCCAGGGACGTAGGGGTAGTACAGAAAGACGGGGGCACCGATTACGAGCACGACGTCGTACCCGGAGAGCTGCTCGGCGACCTGCTTCTGGGCGGGGGCGAGGTGGCCCTGGAAGAGGGGGTGATCCTGCGGGAAACCCGCCCTGGAAGCCAGCGGCGCCTCCCACACGGCGGCCTTGAGCCTCTCGGCGAGTTTCACCGTGTCGTAGAAGGCCCCTTTGCGGTCAACCCAAGCACCAGCTACGATCGCCGGTCTCTCGGCCCGCTTGAGGACTTCCGCGAACTCTTCCAGCCCCTCCGGGTCGGGCTCGGACTCGTGAAAGACCTCCCGGTGGGGGAGCGGCTCAGCCTCTTCGTCCCAGTCGTTCATCGGGATCGAGACGAAGACCGGTCCTCGAGGGGCCTGCATGGCGGTGTGGTAGGCGCGCAGGAGCTCGCGGGGCACGTCTTCGGCCCGGTATGGCTCGCGGCTCGTCTTCACGTACGGCTTGGCGAGGTCCACGAGGTTGCCGCTCAGCATCGGGTCCAGAGCTATGTGTCGCCGGTCCTGCTGCCCCGCTGTTATGACGAGCGGCGTCCTAGCGTGCCACGCCGTCACGATAGCCCCCATCGCATTGCCGAGCCCCGGGCTCGTGTGGAGGTTGACGAACGCTGCACTCCCGGTCGCCTGGGCATATCCATCCGCCATCCCGACGACCGTGGCCTCTTGCAACCCGAGCACGTAAGTAAAATCTTCCGGGAAGTCCCTCAAGAACGGTAGCTCTGTCGAGCCCGGATTGCCGAAGACGCTCGTCATCCCAAGCTCACGCAAAAGATCGAAGGTGACCTCGCGTACCGTCGCCATAGCGCCTCTCCCCTTTCCCAAGTCTCTGCCCCTGCAGGGCCGTAATATACCCGGTAAGCGCCTCGAACTAGTAATAGCTCGGATATCGCCTTAGTCCTTTGGCGGACCCGGCCGTTCTACTTGTTCTCGCCCTTCCCCTTGCCCTTTTCCCGATCCTCTCTTCGATCCTGCCGCTCTTCTCGAGCCTCCTCCCTAGTCTCGGCGGCCTGCTCCGGGTCGAGCTGCTGAACGGCGGGTTGCTGAACGACGGGCTGCGGCGCGGGAACCGGTGGAGCGGCCGGACCCGTACTGACGTAGATGTCTACAGTGGAGCCCTCCTCTACCTCGGTCTCTTCCGGGGGGTCCGAGTAGATCACCACGTTAGCCGGTACTGTATCGTTCGAGACCTCGTATCGCTGGCCGAGCACGAGGTTCGCGTCGGCGAGGTCGGTCTCCGCCGTGGTGGACCAATAGAGGTTGGGGACTTGCACACGAGACCCTGCGCCGGACTGGTCTTCGGAGCCGCCCAATCCCGCCGAGTCGAAGCCCTCAAAGAGGCTCAGAGCATAGAGTAGGCCACCGAGCAAGGCGAAGCCGAAGAGAAGCGCGATCAAGGCGGCACGAGGCCCGCCCCTGCGCCTTCCACGTCCTGGCGTCCCGGTAGCCGCCGCGACCGGTAGCCTGACGACGGTCTTCGCCTTCCTTCCCCCCGGATCCGCGGGGAGCGGTGGGAGCGGTGCAGCCGTCTCCGCCGTCGTCTTTGCGGCCCCCGCAGCCGGTGAGCGCCCAGAGCGAATACGCTCCACGTCGTTCGCGAGGGCGGAGGCGCTCGGGTAGCGGTCTTCCGGATCCTTAGCGAGGAGCTTCAGGGTCAGAGTGTCCAGGGGCTTCGGGACCTCGGGGTTCACCTCCCTCGGGGAGCGTGGCGGCTCGTTCACGTGCATCATCGCCTGAGCGATAGGGCTCTCGGCCCTGTAGGGGATATCTCCGGTCAGCATCTCGTAGAGGACGACGCCCAATGAGTACAGGTCGCTTTGAGGACCTACCGGCTTGCCCATCGCCTGCTCGGGGGCCATGTAGCCCGCAGTGCCGAGGACGGCGCTCGTCGCCGTCAAGGGAGAGGAGGCGGCCCGGGCTATACCGAAGTCCGTCACCTTCACGTCGCCGGCCTTGGTCACGAGGACGTTCTGGGGCTTTATATCCCGGTGGATCACACCGTTCTCGTGGGCCGCCTGGAGGGCGTCGGAGATCTGGAGCGCAACCCCCGCGGCCAATCCCGGCTCCAGCGCCCCGTCACGCGAGATCCTGTCCTTCAGCGTCCCGCGCGGCACGTACTCCATAGCGATGTAGTAAGCGCCGTCCTCAGAGCGCCCCCTATCGTAGATGGAGACGATGTTGGGGTGGGAGAGGCTAGCGGCGCTCTGCGCCTCGCGCCGGAAACGCTCGACGAACTCCTCGTCGTCGACGTACTGGCCGCGCAGTATCTTGAGTGCCACGTCCCGGTCCAGGACCTCATCGTGGGCCAGATACACCTCCGCCATGCCCCCGCCACCTAGGGGTTCGACCAGAGTGTAACGATTATCTATAACGGTCCGCTGCACGAAAGGAATCATACACTCGATGTTACTGACATAAAATACGCCCTCTGGCGGCCTCGCCCCGGGCCACTCCTGACTCTACGCCCGCGAGGCTTTCGCCCACTCTACCACCGTGGAGACGAAGCCCATCTTGTCCTCGATGTACGCTTCTCGGTCGTCTCGGAAGCGGCTGGCAAGCTCGTGTTTGAGTTGCGCGTATTCCCTGACCGTCTCAGGGTGGGCGCGGAGGTAGCCACGAAAGACGAGCCCATCGTTCCAGAGATCTCCACCCATCTCCACGACGTACACGTTGTGGGTCCGCGAGGGCCGATCTGCGTCAACGAACTTGACGAAGAGGATTCGGTCGGGATTCGGGTTCCCCGCCCAGTAAGGGCACCCGATACCCTCTAGAGGACGGATGTAATGGTCGGCACCCTGGACATCTCGCACCTCTACCATAAGGTCTATGACTCCATAAAGTCTATGGCCCCATAAGGTCTATGACCGGCTTCGCATCCAACCCCGGAACCGCCGTGCTACCCACGTGCTCTATAGCCTGCACCCGAGATACTAAAATGGCCTCGACACGCGAGCGTTCGAGGGCAAAGAGGGAGGGCCACCCGGGATCGTATGGGACCACGTTTACCAGCTCCGACATTGCGCTACAGGTTCCCCTTATCGGCGTGTTCGCACACGGATTCTACGCGCCCTGCGCCTGCCCGCCACCCCCCGTACAATAGTCCGAGATTTAGGGGAGACTACCGAGCGAAAGGAACGGGATGAAGGCCATCAGGGTAAACGAGCACGGCGGGCCGGAGGTCTTGAGCTACGAGGACGTAGAAGTTACCGAGCCCGGGGAGGGCGAGGCGCGCGTGAAGCTGGCGGCGTCCGGGGTGAACTTTATAGACATCTACCAACGCACCGGCCTCTATCCGAGGGAGACGCCGTTCACGCTGGGCCTGGAAGGGGCCGGCGAGGTCGAGGCCGTCGGCGAAGGGGCCGAGGAGGTCTCGGAGGGAGACTACGTGGCCTTCGCGGGGGTGCCGGGAGCCTACGCCGAGTACATAATCGCCCCGGCGGAGAGGCTCGTCCCCTTTAACGTCACCCTGGTAGAGGCCCGGATGGCGGCGGCAGTGATGCTCCAGGGTATGACGGCCCACTACCTGACGCACAGCACCTTCCCCCTGCAAGAGGGCCAGACGGCGCTGGTCCATGCCGCCGCCGGGGGCGTCGGGCTCCTGCTCTGCCAGATCGCCAAGTTGCGCGGCGCGACCGTTATAGGGACCGTCGGCACCGAAGAGAAGGCAAAGCTCGCGAAAGCCGCCGGGGTGGACAAGGTGATCCTCTACACCGAGCAGGACTTCGTCGAGGAGACAGAGCGCATCACGGACGGCGAGGGCGTCGACGTGGTCTACGATTCCGTCGGTAAGGACACCTTCGACGGAGGCCTCGACGTCCTCAAATCCCGCGGCTACATGGTCCTCGTCGGCGCGTCGAGCGGGTCGGTGCCGCCGGTTGATCCCCAGGTCCTCAACCAGAAGGGCGGTCTGTACCTCACCCGGCCCGCCCTCGTTCATTACACCGCAACCCGCGAGGAGCTCCTCTGGCGGGCGGAGAGTCTTTTCTCCTGGATGGGGCAGAACAACCTCGACGTCCACATCGGCGGCGCCTACGAGCTCTCCGAGGCCGGACAGGCGCACCGCGATCTCGAAGGCCGCAAGACCACGGGTAAGCTGATCCTGATATCCTAGGAGGAAGCTCACCATGCAGCTAGACGCGGGGCTCGCGGTAGGTGGCAAACACCTCCCCACCATCGGCGAGGTCGGCTGCGCCGCCGAATCTCTGGGCTTCGCCGGGCTCTGGACCAGCGAGACCAAGCACGACTCGTTCCTCCCGCTGGCGGTAGCCGCCAACAACACGAAGAGGCTCGACCTCGGGACCTCCATCGCCATAGCCTTCTCCCGCTCCCCGATGACGATGGCTCAGATCTCGTGGGACCTTCAGGACCTCTCCGACGGCCGCTTCATCCTCGGCCTGGGCACCCAGGTAAAGGCGCACATAGAGCGCCGCTTCTCTATGCCCTGGGGCAGGCCCGCCACCCGCCTCGAGGACTACATCCTCGCGCTCCGGGCCATCTGGCGGTCTTTTCAGACAAAGGAGCCTTTAGACTACAGGGGCGAGTTCTACCAACACACCCTCATGACGCCGTTCTTCAACCCCGGTCCCATAGAGCACGCCGAGATCCCGATCTACATCGCCGGCGTCAACACCCGACTCGCACGTCTCGCAGGCGAGCTCTGCGACGGCTTCCACATCCATCCCTTCCACACCCCGGAGTACGTTCGCCAGATCGTTAAACCCGCCATCAAAGAAGGAGCAGAGAGGGAAAACCGTAGCCCCGAAGACATAAAGCTCGCCACCAGCGTCTTCGTCATCACCGGCGAAACAGAGGAGGAAGTCGAAGAGCAGCGCGAGAAGATGCGCGCCCAGACCGCCTTCTACGCCTCGACGCCGAGCTACCGCGTGGTGCTCGAAGCGCACGGCTGGGAGGAGGTCGGCGAAGAGCTAGGGAAGCACGCCAGGGATAAGAAGTGGGACGAGATGCCGAATCTAATAACCGATGAGATGCTCCGCACCTTCGCCGTCGAGGCCGCCCTGGACGACGTAGGTCCCGCCCTGAAGGAGCGTTACGCGGGCCTCATGGACCGAGTTGCTCTCTACGTTCCGTTCGTGCCCGGAGAGAAAGACGATTTCTGGCAGACGACGATAGCTTCGGTAAGCGAAAGCTAGAAGGCTGGATCAAGCCTTCAGGACGCACTTGATGGCGCCGTCCTGCTTTTTCTGGAAGATCTCGTAACCTAGGGGGGCATCTTCTAAGGGCATCTCGTGGGTCTTCAGGTCTTCGGTACCCAGAGGATCATCGTCGTTCAGGAGCGGCATGATGTCGTCCACCCAGCGCCTCACGTTGGCTTGGCCCTGGCGGACTTGGATTTGCATGTCGAAGAGGTCCCCGAGCGGGAACATCTGTATAGGGCCGGCGTAGACGCCGGAGATGGAGAGCGTCCCGCCACGCCGGATCGAGGCGATGCACTGGCGTAGGGCGTAGGCTTTGTCAAGCTGTACCTTCGTGGTCTGGAGGAGAGAGTCTATGAGCGACCCGGACGCCTCCATGCCGACTGCATCTATAGCGGCGTCTACCCCCCGGCCACCCGTCATCTCCAGCACGAGTTCCTTCACGTCGTCTACCGCCGAGAAGTCCACCGTCTCGACCCCATACTTCGCAGCAAGCGTGAGACGTTCGGGAACGTTGTCCACGCCTATGACGCGCCCCGCGCCGAGGTGGTAGGCGATCCTGGCGGACATCTGCCCGATGGGACCCAGGCCCCAGATGCCCAGAGTACCGTCTTCGGGCACGTCCGCGTAGGCGACGGCCTGCCAGGAGGTGGGGAGCACGTCGGAGAGGTAGAGGAACCGCTCGTCGGGTGCGCCTTCGGCTTCCTCGGAGACCTTTACAGGTCCGAAGTGCGCCTGGGGGACGCGCAGGTACTCGGCCTGTCCGCCCGGGACCGCGCCGTAGACGTGAGTATAGCCGAAGAGGCTCGCGCCCTTGCCCCGCCCGAGAAGGCTCGCGGCCTCGGCGAGCTTGCCCCGATCGCGCGTCGTTTCACACTGGGAGTAGAGCTGTTCATTGCAGAAGTAGCAGTGGCCGCAGGAGATGTTGAACGGCACGACTACCCGATCGCCGGGCTGTATGTGCGTAACGTCGCGACCAACCTCCTCTACTATGCCCATCGGCTCGTGGCCGACGATGTCGCCTTCGCGCATGATTGGGGAGAGCTTGCTGTAGAGGTGCAGATCCGAGCCGCAGATAGCGGTCGAGGTTACACGGACGAGGGCGTCCGTAGGCTCCTGAATCACGGGATCCGGCACCTTATCCACCCGGACGTCCTCCTTACCGTGCCACACTACGGCCTTCACCCGGGCTCCCTCTTCCCCACGCCGGTGAGTACCTCCCTGATCCTGAGTGGGCCACTCGTCTCTCTGCTGAGGGGCGGCGTGTCGAGCCCGGCGCCCTCCCTGAGCCCCTTCAGCACGTCCAAGAGGGCGTCCCCGGCGCTGCGCTGGGGTGTCCAGCCGAGCTCCTCGCGGGCGCGTGTAGTATCCATGATGGGGACGTTGAGCGCCATGTCCAACCATCCCTCCGGTACGGGCTGGAGCCTGAGCTGCCAGGAGAGCCTGGCACCCGCGCGGGCCAGCTGAACGGGGACCGACACCGTACGGGCGCTCAAGATCCTCCCGATCTCCCGAGCATCCAGCACGGGATCCGTGGCAAGGTTGTACGCCCCGCGAACTTCGCCGAGCAGGGCGAGCCGGTAGGCCTCCCCCACATCTAAGGAGTGGACGACCTGTGAGCGCAGACCCTCGATCTCCGGGACCAGGTTGATGAACTCCGGGCGTGCTAGGGGACTCGGGAAGAACGGCCCCCCGAAGAGCCGTCGCACCCCCTGCGCCGCCTCACGCTTGAACGTGAGCCCCTGGCGCATCCTGACGACCCGGACCTCCGGGTTCTGGCTCTCGAAGTGGTTCAGCCTCCGTTCGACCTCCGCCTTCTGCCTGGAGTAGTAAGAGTTCGGTACGCCGCCCGTGGGCCAGCTCTCGTCGACTGCCCGGTCCTTTGGCCCCGGCGAGTACGCCCCGACCGACGAGGCATAGAGGAGCGTGGGCACCTCCGCCTCGGCGACGGCGAGCGCCGCCCGCATGCTCCCCTCGACGTTCGTCATCCACAGCTTGTTCAGGTCGCGGGAGGGCTGTATCAACCAGGCGAGCAGGATCACCGCATCCGCCCCCCGAAAGTGGGGCACGAGCTCGTCTTTGACGACGTCGGCCACTGCCCACTCTGTTTTGGACAATCGAAGCCCGGGCAGGCGGCGGGCGAGCCCAAGGACGGAATCAACTCGCTCCTCGTTCTCCAAGGAACGCAGCACGCTCGTACCCACGTTCCCGGTAGCACCGACGACGACTACTCGCATGGCGTGCCCTTACCCACCCCGCCGCCGCCCGAAACTCCGCATCGTCGCGCAACGCGGGTTGATGTACCATGCGTCGGCTATCAGGAAAGGGAGGACGTTATGCGGGTACTGGTCACGGGGTCGCGAGGCAAGGTCGGCAAAGCGGCGGTTGCGGCGCTCATAGAGGCCGGTCACGAGGTTCGGGCGACGGACGTGGCCCCGCCCACTTTCGAGCGCCAACTGGAGGGCGAGCCCGAGTACATACAGGCGGACGTGGCAGACGCGGGCGAGATGTTCGCCGTGGCGCGTGGCGTGGAGGCCGTGGTGCACGCCGCGGCGTTGCCCGAGCCGACACACAACCCGCCTCACGTCGTCTTCCAGAACAACCTAATGGGCGTCTTCAACGTTGTGGAGGCGGCGATTCGTTTCGGGGTTACGCGCTTCGTGAACATTTCGAGCGAGACCGTCCCCGGCTTCTTCTTCCCCGAGCGCGACTTTTTGCCGGACTACGTACCGGTAGACGAGGAGCACCAGATCCGCCCGCAAGACCCCTACGCGACCGCGAAGTATTTCGGCGAGCTGCTGATGGACGCCGCGATCCGGCGCTCGGAGATCCGCTGCATCTCCATCCGGCCCTCCTGGGTGCAGCACGAGGGCAACTACGAGCGCAACCTCGGTCCGCAGGTTCGCGATGCGTCCAACCTGAGCCCGAACTTCTGGAGCTACATAGACGTCTACGACCTGGCGGACGCCATTGCGCTTGCGGTAGAGTCCGACCTACCGGGACACGAAGTTTTCTACATCGCCTCCCCCGACAACGTCGGCAACCGACCCTTCGAGGAGATCGTGCGGGAGTACTACGGAGATCAAGTCGAAATAAAGAAACCCCTCCCCCGCAAGGACTCCTCCGGCATCTCCATAGTCAAAGCCGAGAGGATGCTCGGTTACTCTCCCAGACGCTCGTGGAGCGACTACCTGGACGAGGAAGGAAAGCTCAAACCGGGCGCGGGAGCAGGTCTGTTCGGTCCCGCTTAGCGACGGGCTCCTCCTACCTCCGTTCGAGGTAGCGTTCCGTGGGCTCGGTGGACTCGGTGGAGGTCACGACGTAGCCGGCGGCGGTAAGGCTCTCGGCGACGCTCGTGGGGTCGCCGGTCTCGAGGCGCAAGACTATGGTGCGGTAGGTGGCCCTGCTCGCCGGGCCGACGAGGACGCTGGTTATGTTGACGTGGCGGTCACGGATGACGTCGGTCACACCGGCTAAAGTTCCGGGCTCGTTGGGGACTTCGACCTCGACCCAGCTCCCCGGCCCCTGCGCGCCGACGAGCTCTACGAGGGTCCGCACTAGGTCGGAGGAGGTGATGATGCCGACCAGCTCTCCGTCGGCGACGACGGGGAGGCAGTTGAACTTATTCTCGTAGATCACACGCGCTGCGTGCTCTATGGTGTCCAGAGGGTGCGCCGTGACGACCTCGGGGCTCATCATGTCCCTTATACGTACCCACCCCAGGGTGTTCTCCTGATCGGGCGTGTCCCTCGGCGGGCTCAGGTCTCTCAAGTCCCGGTCGGATATTATGCCGATCAGACGCCCACCTTCGACTACGGGCAAGTGCCGGATATTCCTCTCCCGGCACAGCCCCCAGGCCTGGCCCGCGCTCGTCTCCGGCGCGACCGTCACTACCTCCCGCGTCATGGCATCCCTTACCCGCAGCACCCGAAGACCTCCTCTGTGCGACCGCTAGCTCTCCTCGGGAGATTACCAGCGGGAGGTGGCTCACGCCAGTGTTCGCTGGTAGCTGGCCTCGCCGGGTAGGAGTTGATAAGCTCGGGCCCCGCAAGGAGAGTGGAAGGAGACCACCATGCGCGCCTGGCAGGTGCACGAGCTCGGAGACCCTCAGGAAGCCCTGAAGCTGGAGGAGGTGGAGGACCCGGAGCCCGGTCCGGGCGAGGTCGTAGTAGAGGTAGAGGCGGCGGCCCTGAACTTCTTCGACATCCTCCTCTGCAAGGGCGAGTACCAGGAGAGACCGGAGACGCCCTTCACACCGGGAGGGGAGGTCTCGGGCACCATCTCCGCCGTCGGGGAGGGCGTGGACCTGAAGGAGGGATTGCGGGTGATCGCCACACCGTTCCCGAGCGGCGGCTATGCCGAGAAAGTTGCCGTCCCGGCCGAAAACGGCATCTTCCCCATCCCAGACGACATGACCTCCGAAGCCGCCGCCGCTATGCACGTCGCCTATCAGAGCGCCCACTTCGGCCTGCACCGGCGGGCGAACCTCAAGGAAGGCGAAACCGTCCTCGTGCACGCGGGGGCCGGCGGTATCGGCTCCGCAGCCATTCAACTGGCAAGGGCGGCGGGCGCCCGTGTTTTCTCCACGGCCGGCGGCCCCGAAAAAGTCGAAGTGTGCGAGAGGCTCGGGGCCGAGGTGGCCGTGGACTACAAGGAGGAGAACTTCGTAGACGCCGTCAAGAAGGCGACCGAGGGCCGGGGTGCGGAGGTGATCTTCGACCCCGTCGGCGGCGAAGTCTTTGACCTCTCCAGAAGATGCGTCGCTTTCGAAGGACGGATCGTCGTCGTAGGCTTCACGTCCGGCAGTATCGCCGATGTCCCCACCAACCACCTCCTAGTAAAGAACTACTCGGTCGTCGGCCTGCACTGGGGCCTATACAACAATGTCGCCCCTGAACTCGTCGTCGAGACCCACGAGGCCCTCGTCGAGCTCTACCAGAACGACGAGATAGACCCCCTCATCTTCAAGACCGTCCCCTTCGAGGAGGTGCCGGAGGCGCTCGGGCTGCTGGGTAGCCGCAAGACCTACGGCAAGCTCATCACCACACCCGGAGGTTAAGCTTCCGTAGGATAGAAGTTGCGGACCCAGCGGTGGGACTTCAGTTTCTGGACCTGCTCCTTGGAAAGGCCCTCACCGTCGGCGACGCCCATATTCCGCTCGACGTTTCTCACGGAGCGCATACCCGGGATCACGGTCGAGATAGCCGGGTGACTCAGGACGTAGCGGAGGGCCACCTCGGGGAGCCTCTCTTCCTCGACGCCGAGATCCCCGGCGATGCTCTGGGCCCGCTCGTAGACCTCCCGTTTCCGGTCGTCCTTGAAGTACTCGTTGCGGAAGTCACCCTCCTCAAACTCTGTCTCTGGTGTGATCCTGGCGGTCAGCGCCCCCTCGTCGAAGGGGACCCGCACGATCACGCCGACGCCTCGCTCCTGGCAGAGTGGTAGCAGCTCGTCCTCGGGGCTCTGGTCGAAGACGTTGTAGATCACCTGCACCGTGTCGATCATACCGGTCTCTATGAGCCGTACGGCGTTCTCGGGCTGGTGGTCGTTTATGGAGACGCCGAAAAAGCGAATCTTGCCCTCGCTCTTCAGCTCCTCGACGGCCTCCAGCCAGTCGCCCTCACCGACCCACTCGTCCTGCCAGACGTGAAACTGCTGCACGTCTATCGTCTCGAACCCCAGGTTCTTCAGGCTCTGCTCGGTACACTCCCTGACGTAGGAGCCGGGGAAGACCTCGTCCACACTCAGGCCCGAGGGGGCAGGCCAGATCCGGTTCATAGGAGGTATCTTCGTCGCAACGTAGACGGTCTCGTCCCGCTCCTTTACCACCCGCCCAACAAGCCTCTCGGAGTGACCATCCCCGTAGGCGAGTGCCGTATCTATGAAGTTGAGGCCGAGATCTATAGCCGTGTGGAGGGCCCGTACGGACTCGTCGTCCTCGGCGCCGAGCCAAGCATCCTTGCCGATGCCCCAGGCCCCGTAGCCGACCTCCGAGACCTCTAAGCCCGTAGAGCCGAGCTTCCTGTAGTGCATCACGCCCTCCTCTTCGCATCGCTTGCAGGGAGAGACATGGTAGCACCCCCGACCGTTTCGCCTTCTAAAAGGTACAATGCTTGAAGTCAGCAGTCCTTGGAGGAGCACGGGTTAGATGCAGATACTCGACGAACGCTGGAGACATCTCACCGACCGCGAACGGGCACTCCTCGAACGTCTGGTCGAGTACCTTCAGGGTTTCGGCGCCCCACCCGAAGACGCCTCGCTCGTGCGCCGAAAGCTCGAGGACCTCGAAGAGCTCTTCTTGCTAGTCATTGTCGGCGAGTTTAACTCGGGCAAGTCCGCGTTCATCAACGCTTTGCTTGGGGAGGACGAACTCTCCCGGGAGGGCGTAACGCCGACGACCGACCGAATTACGGTCCTAAAGCACGGCGAGGAGGCCATCGAGCGCGAGCGGCGCGAGGGCATCTTAGAAAAAGAACACCCAAACGATTTCTTGCGCGAGGTCGCCATAGTGGACACACCGGGGACTAACGCGATCATCCGCCACCACGAGGAGCTCAGCCGGGGCTTCGTCCCCCGGTCAGACCTCGTCCTCTTCGTCACCTCCTCGGACAGGCCCTTCACCGAGTCCGAGCGCGAGTACCTGGAGCTG